>CAZRMG010000033.1:0-10539 GCA_964601095.1 uncultured Melioribacteraceae bacterium
GCTGTTTGCGGCTTTCATAAATCCGTGCGCTTTCATAATTACTGCAGAACGTTTGCCGCAAATGCTTGCGCTGTGGGCTATTGTAAATGCGGCTTCTTCATGAAATGAAAAAGGGAGTCGTTTCATGGCTAATTCATTGTATGCCTGAAAAACTTCCGAACCGCCGTATCCAGGTACATGAGTTAAAACATCAACTCCAATATCGATTAATGCCTGCGCTGCAACTTGAGCCGCGTTTAACTTCATATTTATCACCGATTATTTTCTATATAAAGTTAGTAAAAAAAACTTTGCGAGAATTATTTTGTTATTTGTTTATCCAAATATAAAATGCTTCGTTAAAATGTTGTAATTTCCGCATCACATATAAAAAGTTATGAGAGAAAAAGAAAATTATAAAGCATACCTCGCGTTGTTCTCAATTTATATTATTTGGGGAACAACTTATTTGGCTATTAGAATCGGTGTTGAAGATTTGCCCCCGGTTTTATTTGCCGGATTGAGATGGTTAATTGCCGGCCCGGTTTTATTAATTATCCTAAAACTACGCGGATATAAACTCCCAAAGAAAAAGGATTTGATAAATATTGGTGTTGCGGGATTTGGTTTGCTTGCCGTTGGAAACGGGTTTGTAGTGTTTTCGGAACAATATATATCAAGCGGTTTGGCGGCATTGTTAATTACAACAGTTCCGTTTTGGATTGTTGGAATGGAATCTTTACTGCCAAAAGGTGTGAGAATTAATGGAGTTGTTTTATTGGGATTATTACTTGGACTTGCTGGAATAGCAATTATTTTCGGCGGTGATATTCAATTACTTTTTAACACTGAAAATCTTGGCGGTGTACTTGGAATTTTAATTGCTGTTGTCGGCTGGTCGGCAGGAACAGTTTATACAAAGTATAGAAAAGTTGATATTCACCCTTTGATGAGCGCGTCAGTTCAAATGATAATTGCCGGTATTTTACTTTCAACTTTCGGATTAATTTTAGGCGAGGGCACATCATTCCATTTTACGAATGAAAGTTTTCTGGCGTTTATTTATCTGATTATTATGGGTTCGCTTTTAGGTTACGGTTCATACATTTACGCTGTTGCACATTTGCCGATTTCTTTGGTTTCAACATATGCATATGTAAATCCAATCATCGCATTATTTTTGGGTTGGTGGATTTTGGATGAAAAAATTTCCGTATCAATAATTATCGCGGCATTTGTAATACTCGGCGGGGTTGCACTTGTTAAAAAGGGAACAGATAAAACCAAGGCAAAAATTTTATAGTTAAGATGGATTTATTTCTAATAAGTAAAATGTTTTATCTGTTCGCCTTTTTTGCCTATTTCTGTCATAGCTTCTATACCGATTTGAAGATGAAGATCTACAAATTTTTGCGTGACTAATTTATCGGATTCTTCGGTTTTAACGCCTTCGGGAATCATCGGCAAATCCGAAACTAATAACAATGCACCGTGCGCAATTTGATTTGCGTATCCCACAATAAATAAAGTTGCGGTTTCCATATCAATACCTATTGCGCCAAGTTGTTTTAAATATTTTTTGAATTTATTATCCCATTCCCACAAACGGCGGTTTGTTGTATATATAACCCCGGTTCGGTATTCAAGTTTGTGTGCAACAATTTTATCCGAGACAAATTTATGAAGTTTGAAAGAAGGAAGCGCGGGAACTTCGGGGGGGAAATAATCATTGCTCGTACCTTCTCCCCGAATTGCGGCTGTAGGAAGAATAAAATGCCCAATTTCAGTTGAACGTTTTAATCCGCCGCATTTGCCAAGGAACAAAACTCCTTTGGGCTTTCTCGCAACTAAAATATCCATAATGGTTGCTGCGTTAGCCGACCCGATTCCAAAATTAATTATTGAAAGTCCTTTGTTATTTGTTGCAGTCTGCATCGGCTTGTTGATACCTTTTACTTCGCACTTAAACTGCTCGGCAAACTTTGTAACATAATTATGAAAGTTTGTTAATAATAAATAATCACCGAAATCATCGATGTTTGTACCGGTGTATCTCGGCAGCCAATTTTTAGCAATCTGAAGTTTAGTTTTCATATGTGTTTTGTTTTATTTGAACTCAATCCTTTCAATGCGATCGGTTAATTTTGTTGTTTTTTTATGAAATAAAGAATCTGTTTTTAATGCCATAATTGCAAATAAATAACCAATACCAATTCCTATTATTGCACCTCCAAGTGTATCTGAAGGATAGTGTAATCCTAAATACGGCCTCGAAATTGCAACAAGGAATGCGGAGACGAATAAAACCCATTTATACTTTGGAAAAATTTTTGCGAAGAAAGTAGCAGCAGCAAAATTATTAACCGCGTGCGACGAAGGAAAAGAAAGCGTACCGCTGCAGCCAAGCAATGTTCGAACGTCGGGCAAGTCGTTACATGGTCTTACACGTTCAAATAAATTTTTTAATAGATTGCTGCTTAGTTGATCCGATGCTACGATTAGCAAAATCATAAAGCCGCAGGCTATTTTTCCAATCCTTCCACCTTTAAAAAAACAAATAAAGAAAAGGATGATATACGTTAAATACCAATTTTTTACATCTGTAATAAACACGAAAAACTTGTCGAAAACAGGGTTTGTAATTGTGCTGTTAAAGAAATAAAAAATCGAAATATCGAGTTGATAAAGAACATCTGTCATAGTTTTTCTTTGATTATTTATTGATTTTTCTTTATTTACACATGATGATGTTTCAAAAAATTCCTAATGAACCAGGAGCAGTGACTAAAATTAATTGCAACTATGATTTACGTGGCTACAATTTAGAAAAATTTTGCTCAAGCTTCTCAAAAATAATTACTGAAAAAAAGTGGCTTCCAACGAAAATCTAAAAAATAAAACTAAGACTCAAAGCCAAAAACGGGCTTTAGCTGATAAACGCCAAGATTTCTATAAAGAAGAATCAAAACGATTAATATTAGAGCCATTTAAAGCTCTTTCGTTTTTTACATCTGCTGCGGGAATAATTGCGCTTATTTTTGAAGTGCGTTTCTTTGAACAGCACTCTACATTAATTTATACTTCCCGGCTTTCATCTGTACTAATTGCATTTTTATTACTTCTTATATCAAATTCGAAAATTGGTAAAAAGCACCCCATAGTACTTGTTCATATACTTTTATTATCTATCATCTCGTCTTTTGGTATAATGATTTATCTTATACCGACAACTATTGTTTTTAATTCTCATTTAATTAGTCTTATACTTTTTATTGCCGCGTTGTTTTTAAGCTGGGATGTAACAAACCAAATAATAGTTGCAATCTACTATAATTTAGTTTTTGCGTCTTCAATAATTTTCAACAGCCGCAATGTTTACATACTTCCCAACATGGTGGAATCCGTTTTACTTGTTATTTTAATTAGCATAATGGCGATAGCGGCAAGTTATATTAATTCAAGACTGCGACAGGAAGCATTAATAAAAAGCTATGAAATGACTATCTCGGAGAAAAAATTTAGAAACATTTTTGAAAACTCCGCCGAAGGAATATTCCAATTCAATTTGGAAGGTAAATTTTTTACAGTCAATCCGTCATTCCTTAAAATGCTGGGTTACGCTTACGAAGACGAAGTAATTAAAATGAATCTTGCCAGCGATTGCTTTAAACGTAAAGGCGATTGGGAACTGCTTCTAAAATTACTCGATAAACAAGGACGAGTAAAAAATTATAGAGTTTTAATGACAAAGAAAGACGGTTCGGAAATTACCGTAAGGATGAATGTCCGCGTAAATTTTGATGACGATTCGAATAATGTTTATTACGAAGGAAGTTGCCAGGACATAACACAGCAGGTTATAGCTGAAAATGAACGCCAGAAAGCTCTTGAAGCTTTAAGGCAAGAAAAATTAAAAGCCGATATTGCCGCAAGAAAAGCACAGCAGGAAAGCAGCTACAAATCAAAGTTTCTTGCTAATATGAGTCACGAAGTTAGAACTCCCATGAATTCGGTTATGGGCTTTTTAACATTAATTGAAAATGATCTTTTTGAAGATACAGAGGAACTTAAAAATTTTGCACGCGACGCGCGGTTAGCCGCCGAATCGCTCCTTGATATTATCAACAACATTCTTGATATATCTAAGATTGAAGCGGGTAAAATGGAACTTGACGAAATTCAATTTAATATCCGTGAAGAACTTCAGAAAACTTATTCCATTATTGGTCAAGTTGCCAAACAAAAGAATTTAATTTTTGATCAAAAGATTGACGAAGAAATTCCCGATGACCTTTTTGGAGACCCGACAAGATACCGGCAGATAATTCTTAATTTGTTGAGCAATGCAGTTAAGTTTACCGACGAAGGAAAAATAACACTCGAAGTTAAATGTACATCCAAAACTTCGGATTGGATGGAATTAACTACGATTATCGAAGATACAGGTCACGGAATACCGAGTGAAAAAATTCCGTTATTGTTTGAACCCTATGTTCAAGTAAAAAATAAGAAAAGTAAAAAAGAAGGAACCGGTCTCGGACTTGTAATCTCAAAGGAATTTGTAAAATTGATGAACGGTGAGATTAATGTTGAAAGCAAAATGGGTATGGGAAGTAAATTCGTTTTTTCAGTTAAGATGAAACTAAAACCCGATGCTATGATTGATAAAGGTTCTGCAGTTGCTAATGAAATATTAACCGATGTTGGAGAAGATAATATTTCCGGTGAAGGTGAACAGAAAATTGAGCAGTCTGTTAAAAAAAGAATCTTGTTGGTCGAAGATAACCCGATAAGCCAGAATCTTGAATTAAAAATTTTGAGGGAAGTCGGCTACGAAGTTGAAGCAGTATCTACAGGATTTCAAGCAATAGATTCAATTAAAAGCGGTATTTTCGATTTGGTTTTGATGGATGTTGAAATGACGGATATGGATGGAATTACCGCTACAAAAAAAGTTAGAGAACTCGGCGGTAAAGAATCTAAAATTCCTATAATCGCCGTTACTGCTCATTCGAGCATGAAGGATAGGGAAAAATGTTTAGCGGCGGGAATGGATGATTACATTGCAAAACCTATTAATATTCATTTCTTAAAATTAACAATCGATCAATGGTTGAAATCCTCGCATCATGCATAAAATAAAAAACCCTCTCAATTAACAAGAGGGTTTTAGAATTTTATAACAACTTCTATTTAATCCATTACTAATACTTCTTTAATATGCGATAAAGCCCAATCTATTTCTTCTTTTTTAATTACAAGCGGCGGCGCAAAACGGATAACATTATCGTGGGTCTCTTTGCACAAAATACCGCGTTGCATTAAAGCTTCGCAAAATCTTCGTGCGCCTTTTGCTTCGGGTTTCAATTCCACTCCAATGAATAAACCTCTTCCGCGTACTTCTTTTATATGCTGTGAATTTATTTTCTTTAACTCGCTGATAAAGTAATTGCCGAGCTCAAAAGAATTTTCGATTAACTTTTCTTCGACAAGAACTTTTAACGATTCGCGGGCAACTGCAGCACCGAGCGGGTTGCCGCCGAATGTTGAACCGTGGTCTCCGGGTTTAAACACACCGAGAAATTCTTTATCCGATAAAACAGCAGAAACAGGGTAACATCCACCGGAAAGCGCTTTGCCTATAATTACTGCGTCGGGTTTTATTCCTTCATACATATGAGCGAAAAGTTTTCCGCTTCTTCCCAAACCGCTTTGAATTTCATCGGCAATAAACAAAACATTATTCTTTTTACAAATATCGAACGCTGCCTTTAAATATCCTTCGGGCGGAACAACAACGCCGCCTTCTCCTTGAATCGGCTCTACTATAAACGCAATTGTATTAGGAGTGATTACTTCTTCAAGAGCTTTAGCATTGCCATACTCAACTACTTTAAAACCAGGTGTAAAGGGTCCGAATCCTTTTTTATATTGTTCTTCCGTAGAAAAACTTACAATCGAAATTGTTCTTCCTGCAAAGTTATTTGTGCAGGTAATAATTTCGCCCATATTTTCGGGAACCTTCTTAATAAGGTAGCCCCATTTGCGCGCGGCTTTCAATGCTGTTTCAACAGCTTCGGCACCTGAATTCATCGGCAGCGATGTTTCGTACCCTGTTAATTCGCTTAACTCTTTATATAATAAAGGAAGCTGATTATTTCTAAATGCACGCGAAGTTAAAGTTACTTTTTCCGCTTGTTCTTTTAATGCTTTTACTATGCGCGGGTGGCAATGACCTTGATTAACTGCAGAGTAAGCTGCCAGACAATCAAGATATTTTTTGCCTTCGACGTCGTAAACCCAAACGCCTTCGGCACGCTCAATAACTACATCCAACGGGTGATAATTATGAGCGCCGTATTTTTCTTCCAGTGATATGTAATCCTTTGTGGTCATACATAATCCTTATTTTATTGTGAATAATTTTTTGACGGCACAAAGCTATAAAAAACACTTCATACTTCCGAGGCGATTCGGCATACAAATTTGGTTATAAATCACTCATTTGATAATTTTAATTTTAGAATTAGGGGGAAAGCAATGAAAATAAAAACCGAAACAATGAATGTTGAAACAAAGAGTTTTAACGGCATGGTTGATATTACTGATGATGTTCAAAAAATTGTTAATGATTCCGGATTGAAAGAGGGAAACGCGCTTGTTTTTGCCGTCGGCTCTACTGTTGGAATTACTACTATTGAATATGAACCGGGTTTGCTTAAAGATTATCCCGATTTCATGGAAAGAATAGTTCCGTCATCTTCCAAATATCATCATGATGAAACATGGCACGACGGCAACGGTTATGCGCATGTAAGATCGTCGTTACAGGGTACCTCGTTTACGGTTCCGTTTTCAAATTCGAAACTACTGCTCGGCACATGGCAGCAAATCATTTTAGTTAATTTTGATAACCGCGCGCGTAAGAGAAATATCGTTGTTCAATTAATGGGAGAATAGCTGTGAAGATTATTAAAATTTTTGTTCTGATTTATGTTGTCCCGTTTTTATTAATAAACGGCTGGGGAGATAAAGGTCATAAGATTATTACAAAACACGCAATGATGCTTTTACCCGCAGAAGTAAAATTAAGCAGAGAAGTTAAAGATGAAATTGTTGCTCATTCAAAGGACCCGGATTATCGAAAAAAAGAAGACCCGACTGAAGCAAACAAACATTATATAGATATAGATTTTTATAAAGAATTTCTCGACGGAAAAATGGTTTATTCAAAAGATTCGTTAATAAAAATTTACGGTATTGATGAAGTTGAAAAGCAGGGAGTACTTCCGTGGGCAACCCAAGCAACTTATTCTAAACTTGTTGATGCTTTTAAATCCGGCGAAAAAGAAAAAATAATTTTATACGCATCGGATTTAGCTCATTACGTGGGCGACGGACATCAGCCGCAACACTCCACGTTAAATTATAATGGAGAGCTGACAAATCAGAAAGGAATTCATTTCCGTTACGAAATTGAAATGATCGATAGGTATTTACACGAACTTGAGAACTTGCTTGAAAAACGTGAACCGCGTTATGTGAAAAATTTGGAAGAACATATTTTTGATTACATCACCGAATCCAACTATTACTGCGATTTGATTTTATCAGCCGATAAATTTTGTTATGAACATTCGCAAAAAGAATTCAACGAAGATTATTACCGGCTTCTTTGGAATAGAACAAAATATGTAACTTCCACGGTCATTAACGAAGGCGCTTTCGAAGTGGCTTCTTTAATTTATTCCGCTTGGATTGATGCGGGCAAACCGGAGTTAAATATATGATTGACGGAAAAAAATATGTTACGGTGTTCGGCAGTTCAATACCGCGCCCCGGCGATTTAGAATATGAAAATGCATATCAATTGGGAAAATTATTAGCCGAAAATAATCTTAATGTTTGCAGCGGAGGTTTTCACGGAATAATGGATGCTGTTTCCAAAGGCGCTTTTGAAAACGGTGCCGAAACAGTTGGAGTTACTCTTGATATTTATAATGCTTTGCCGAGCAAATATTTAAAGAAGGAAATTAAATGCTTGTCTCTTTTTGAAAGGTTAAAATATTTACTTGAAATAGGCGATGCTTATATTGTTTTAAACGGCGGAACGGGTACTCTTTTGGAACTAGCGCTTGTGTGGGAATATTTTAACAAAGGAATGATACCCGAAAAACCTTTCGCATGTCACGGAAAAATGTGGAACGAAATTGTTTCATCAATGGAAAAACAAATTGAACGGGAGAAAAGAAAAACCGGATTGATAAAGTGTTTTGATGATATCGACGAATGTGCAGGATATGTTATTTCGAATCTCTAAGTGAGTTTATTTGTTTTTCAACAGTATTAAAAACCAAATCAACATTTAATTCTTTGATGCATTTAAATTTAATATCTGTACGTGAGCATGTTAAAGGTTTGGGTGAGTAATAAAAGCAAGGCGAGCATTCAAGGTTGAGTGAAACAATTGTGTGTTCAGTATTCCAGGGATGAATATAGTTTTTATTTGTAGGACCAATAATAGCAATTGTATTTAATTGCAGAGCCGCCGCAACGTGCATTAAACTGGAATCGTTTGTAACGAAAACATTACATCGTTTCATAATTGCCGCGGTTTGAGTTAAGGATTTTGTGCGGACATTCTCAGCACCGGGCATTTTAATTTTATCTACAATTTCATTTTTCAATTCATCTTCTTCCGGTCCGCCGAACAGAAAAATTTTCGCGTTGTGGTTTTTAATCAATCTTTCGCCCAACTCGGCAAATTTATGCGGCTCCCATCTTCTCTTTTCATGATTCTTTAAAGTGGAACAGCCGGGATGAAAACCAATCACCAAATCATCTTTATTTATCGACTGCTCAGAAAAATCTTTATCGGCAAAAGTCAGGTCATCACCGGATAAATTTAGTTGAAGCGGAGGAATTTTATCTATCTTTTTCTCAATTAATTTTTCAACAATCCTAATATTTTCTTCAACATTGTGAAGGGAATCGTTTTCCTTAACTCTAACATTATTTAAAAAACCTAAATTCTGGAAATCCATTCTCAAATATTCAACTGCAGCCCGTTTATGAGCGTTTGTTATAAAACTTATTAAATTGTATTCCCTGCGGTTGGATGGGTAAACATTAATTGCGGCATCGTATTTATTGCGCAGCTTAAGCATGAACAAAAGCGATTCGAACTTTTTCTTCTTCAAAAAATCCCAGTGTATAACCTTTGAAATTTGCGGTAGGTTTTTGTAGATATCTTCAACACCTTTATACATTACCAATGCATCAATTTCGGAGCCGGGCATTTCATCTTTTAGTTTCTTCAACGCGGGCGTGAACATCAGCGCGTCGCCTATTCCCGAAAGTGCAATGATTAATATTTTCATAAGCATTAAAGATTAAAAAAATAGAGACGCATAATTGCGTCTCTACAAAAACAAAAATTGATTTTAAGTTATCTTTGAACGGTTTCGAGCGAATCCATTCCCGCAAGTTGGACGAAGCGGCGTTTTATCTGTTTAACACTTTCGTCGCCCGGTATCATTAATTCGAGTTGGTTTAGCAACTCAATAGCATCATTATACATTTTTAAATTTTCATAATGTGTTAAAAGAATTTCGTACGGATTATAATAACTTGCAAAACTTCGCGGATTTGCTTTTACCTGTTCTTTTGCCGTTACAATAACTTCTTGAGCAAGAATTCTATATTGTTTATCAGCGTTGGCTGTGAAATATAATTTAGCAACATCATGTTTTATGCGGTAATCCATAGGAATTACGCTGCGCGGAATTTTCTTATCCATCGCATCTAAAACATCAATTGCTTTTTTGTCGCTTCTTTCCTGGTATAAATAGTGTATCGCAAGGCGCATGTATGCGTTTCTATAATTCTGTGTTAATCTTACATGGTTTTCATCAAAGAACATCGTGCTGTCGTTTAGCCCCCTGTACTTGAATCCGGGCTGATATGTTTTGCTGAATCCTTCGGGTTCTTCCAATAATTGTTTTCTCAAAACCGGTTCGTTTATAAAATCCGTCATACGGTATGGTGATTTTTTCGGAACAACTTTTAACGCCATTCCCTCCATCATAAGATAATCGTCGAGACCAATGCGGCTATCATCCGAACAAGTAACTGCAAAGTAAACAGGGCGTTGCCACTTTGCCTGCATAATAATATCAAGTACAATCAGATCTTGTGTGCGTACAACTTTAACATTTCCGTACTGTGCAGTATTTTTCATCAACCAATTCATTCTATTGGTTGCTATTACACTACTGTCGGTTACGTTATATTTTGCAATCGCATTAGGCGGAACCGGAATGCTCATTTGCTGGTCATTATCCCATCTTGTAAGTCCTACGTTTTCAAGCTCTTCGTCGCCATAGCTTAGCGCGACTTTTGGGGAGCCATAAGGAGCAGTATTTTTAAGTTGTTTAATATACCAAGGTGTGTTTAACAGACTTAAGTTTGCAATGCGCACATCGCGGCGTACGCCTTCAACATCCTGCAAATACCATAAAGGAAATGTATCGTTATCACCGTTTGTAAATAGTATTGCAT
>CAZRMG010000033.1:10549-13714 GCA_964601095.1 uncultured Melioribacteraceae bacterium
ACCTAAAAAGGAAGTTCTTGTTCAAATATTTGAACGCTTTGCAAAAGATTATAAGCATAATCCCACGGTACGAAATTATTGGCGCGGTTATGTTCAAACCAATTTGCTTTTAACATACTAACCGGAATAGCAACAAAGCCGAGTATTAAAATTGCGAATGTAACCGGTTGAACAAGTTTGTGTTCTTTGAATTTTTCTCGAACAATTCCAATTAACCCATGAATTCCGAGCGCAATCCAAATTGAGAAGACGAAAAACGCTCCGACGTAAAAGTAATCTCTTTCACGCGGCTGCGGCTCCTGCTGGTTTTGATAAAACGCAGTAAGATATCCGAGGAAAATAAACATAACAAGAAAGACGGATGCCATCTTCCAATCCTTTTTGAAGTGCCAATACAAGCCGAATAAACCAACAAAGAACGGTATGCCGAAAAGATCAGCCCAATCAATGCCGCTGTCCTGATCGAACGATTCACGTCCGATATAATTCCAGAATAAATAACGGTTGAACATGTGATTCATTTGATAACGCCAGAGGAAATCAAAATCACTCGTGTAATTTGTATAAATTCCCGTTTGATGCGGCTCGTTTGAATATCTTCTTACAAATGTGGGGAAGTCTCCGTACTGTTCACGGTTAAGATATGATTCAAGTTCGGTAAAAGTTTTAGGACTGTTCATGTTTATCGGCGTGTCCTGGTTTGCGCGAATAATTATCATTGCGTAAGATGTAACGCCAACCATCGCAAAGAAAATACATTTCAATACAAGGTTAATTGTTCCTTTACCATTTTTCCGAGACCAATAAATTCCATACCCGACTATACCGAAAACAGCAAAGGTTGTTACCAAATCAAGAATGAAATTATTTCGTGCTATTGTGGAAATTAATTTTGGAAAATATTTTACCATGCCCGGGTAAACAGCCGCAAGCGCAATACCGCCGACAATTATTGGAATATAAAACGAATTCTTTTGGAAAATCTTTTTATAAAACGCACCCATGAAGAGAATGCTGATAATTACAAAAGTCGCTAAAAATTTAAAATCGCCGCTTTTATATTCATCGGGATTCGGTGAAGCGGATCCTGTTTGCGACATCCACATAATTGCTGCAATAACCAAAATGATTGCGGAGTGAACAACAAATAAAACTGCCGTGTTTTTTAATACCTTATCATCGGAAACATATTTTTTGAAAAGTACAACCATCACAACGGAAACAATTGCGAGCACGGACATAAGGTGCACACCTGTTGAAAGCCCGATCAGATAGAAAATTAAGATCAAATATTTTTCGCTTCCTTCTTCTTCTGATTTTTCATTCCATATCATTAATAACCAGGTAACAATTGCGATATAAAAAGTTGAGTGCGCGTAAACTTCGGCTTCAACCGCATTAAACCAGAATGTATCGCTTAAAGCAAGAGACAAAGCACCGATTGCAGCGGATATATAAATAGTTATTCTTTCTACTAAAGTTTCCGGCTCTTTTTTCAAATAGTTTAATATGATTTTAACAGCAGAGAGGTAAAGAAACAATACGGTAAACGCGCTCGAAAGAATTGATATTGTGTTAATGCGTAGTGCAATGTTATCAACGAATGGAATTATTGCAAACAATCTTCCGAGAATTAAAAAGAATGGAGTGCCGGGAGGATGCGGAACCTGCATGGCGTATGAGGAAGCAATAAACTCGCCGCAATCCCAAAAAGAAACCGACGGCTGCACGGTTATAAAATAAACTACCAACGATATCAAAAATACCGATGCTGCAATTATCTTGTGAAGTGTTTTGTAATTCATTATTTCACCAAAAATTTCTGTTTAAGATTGGTTTTCAAGATTTTCAGGGGGTTCTTTAAAGAAGTGGTCGTAATTTTTCTTTTCCCTGTTCAAATGATATTTTTCAAAAAGTTTTATTAAACGCTGTATTGATAATTTATCCAAGTCCTCGTCGTCTTTGTGGCGTTTGAGCAGCATTTTATAATCCCCAAGTTCCGTATTATCAAATTTGCGCTCATAACGTTTTAATGTATCGAAATAATTTCTTTGCTCGCGAGAATTCATTTTGCGTTATTTGTGTTGCATAATTGAAAATTGACGGCTGAAATTAAACAAAAAATCATTCAATAAAAAACTATATTTGAGCAATTAAGAGAGCACAAAAACATGCTTGTTTACAAAACTTTCGAGCCGATTGTTTCCATCATCCTTCCCACTTTTAATAGGGAAAAATTAATTTCCCGCGCTATTAAATCTGTAATAAATCAGTCCTTTAAAAACTGGGAATTAATTATTGTTGACGATGGAAGCATCGACAATACTTTTTTTGTTATTAGTAAGTTTATTGAAACACATGAAAATATTAGATATATAAAACACTCAAACCGCAAACCGCCGCTTTCGTTAAACGCGGGGATTTTAGCTTCATACGGAAAATATGTCGCCTTCCTAAACAGCGATGACGAATACAAAACAGATTTTTTGTTAAAGAGAATTAATTTTATGGAAGAAAATGTTGATGTCGATTTAATTCACGGCGGTGTTGAGATTTTTGGCTATTCTTATGTAAAGGATAAAAACGATCTTTCAAAAGAAATCCATCTTTCGGAATGCGCTATCGGCGGAACATTCTTCGGAAAGAGAAATATTTTTTTTGAACTCGGTGGTTTTAGGAATTTAAGCTACAGTGACGATTCGGATTTTATTGAACGAGCTGAAGAAAAATATAAAATCATTAAAATAGATTGGCCGGATTATATTTACTACCGCGATACACCCGACAGCATTTGTACTAATATCGAGTGAAGAGCAGAGAGTGTAGAGTGATGAACTGGAAAAAATCATTTTCAGTAATGTTGTTTAATTATATTTGTAAAAAGTTGTAATAAATTGTCCTAAGATTTTAAACTTCCTTGAATGAAAAAATGATATTGTCTAAATTTATTTAGGATAAATTTGTCTAATAACAGTGGGGAATAAATGAAACGAAGAGACTTTTTGAAGAGGGGAGTTCAAGCCGGAGTAATTGCAACATCAGCACTTTCGATTCCGGGCTTCTATGGAAACTATATTTCCAAAAGAAGTGAAATCGTATCTGATAATTACGATATGGTTGCAATAAAAGGCGGCGAACCGGATTTGATGTTTGACAGTGCAATCA
>CAZRMG010000034.1:0-13528 GCA_964601095.1 uncultured Melioribacteraceae bacterium
GCTTGAAATATAGACGGCTTCAATATCACTTTTCAAAAAATCATCTAAATTATCAAATGCATTTTGTATCCCAAACTTTTGAGCAAATATTTTTGCCCGGTTTATATCGTGACTGTAAATTGAAACTGCTTTACTTAATTTTACTGCTTGCAAAGATGGTAGAAATGTTGTTTCAGCAAAATTACTGCAACCAACAATTCCCCATTTTAATTTTCGCGGAATAGCCGAACGTATGTTCATCCTATTGGATGTTTTTAATATCATTATTATATCCCAAGTTTTTTCAACAACATGTTAACAGGTTTCGCATTTTGCATAATATAAAAATGTATTGCTGGAACATTCTTGTTTAGAAGTTCTTCAACTTGCTTGTATGTCCATTCAACCCCTATTTCCAAAACATGTTCTGGCTTTGCTTTATCCATTTCTTCAACAAGTTCGGAAGGAATATCAATAAAAAAATTTTTGGGAACAGAATGTGCATGATTTTTTGAAGTAAGAATTTTTAAACCGGGGATTATGGGAACATTAACTCCCTCCGCCCGGCATTTTTCTATAAAATCAAAATACGCTTTATTATCGAAGAACATTTGAGTAACAATATACTGCGCACCGCTTTCTATCTTTGCTTTTGTATATTTTACATCGCTAATTGTGTTAGGCGATTCAAAATGTTTTTCAGGGTAACCGCTTGTCCCTATACAAAAATTCATCGGCTCCGAATCAAGCAGACCTTGCTCTAAATATTTTCCTTTGTTGAGATCCGAAATTTGTTTTATCAAATCAATTCCATAACGGTTTATGCTTCTTCCGTATTTTAACGGTTTTTGAAATCCGCTGTCGTCGCCGCGGATTGCAAGAACATTATCAATACCGAGATAATGCAACTCAATTAAAAAATCCTCGGTTTCTTCACGGGTAAAACCAAGACACAGTATATGCGGAACAGCATCTATGTTATACTTATTCTGAATCAGCGCACAAATACCAAGGGTGCCGGGCCGCTTTCTTATTATTCTTGTCTGCATTGCGCCGTTAGGAGTTTCTTCGTAAACAGCTTCTGCTGCATGACTTGTAATATCAATAAACGGAGGATTGTATTTTACTAAATCTTCTAGAATAGAAATGAGTTGCTTAATATCTCCGCCTCTTTTGGGGGGAATAATTTCAAAACTAATTAATGGTTTTGTTGCTTTTTCCAGATGTTCGATAACTTTCATAGGATTTCAATTTAGTGTATGAGCAATTTAATATTTTATCGATTAAACTTCTTCAGTTCTGTTTTTATTTTGGCGTAAACGTCATTTCATGTTTTGCTTTCGATTCGAATTTTTCCTCGGATAGCGGAAGACGAATGTATTTTCCCTTCAGCCACATTTGCGTCATATCGTTGTAGTGATCACTAATAAAATTTCCCGATTGTCCGGTTGGAAGAATGAATTCCAAATAGTTCGGGTCGGAGAAATCATAAATATAACGCATTGAAGGGCCAAGTATATTTTCAAAAGGTTTAGAACGAGAACTGTTGAGAATATTTTTTTCGGGAGTAAAAAGTCTATCGAAAGAGTATTCAGTATTAAAAACTGTAGTTCCGTCTCCGCCGATTTCAAACGACCCGATGTTTAATAGATTATCAATTAATCCAGATGCACCATTAAACATGTGTTTAAATGTTACTTTATGAATATTCCCCCACTGCCAATTTTTAATTTCCGGGTCAATATTTTTTTCAAGACTATTTAATGCATCAACAAGACTTGCCCTTATTATATCATCCCGCGTTTCAACATCTGTAGTTTTTATGTTTTCAAAATAGCGCGAATTGTTCTCGTATAATTTTGGAATAATCCTATAAGGTACATTAGCAATAAAAACATATTCGCTAAGTAAATCTTCGCCAAGTTCGTCTTCAAGTGTATTTTTTAATAGATGATGAATGAACGAAGTGTAAATTGTTGGCACCTGGCTTTTAGAATCTAATTTGTAATCCCAATTTGAAAATAGTTCAATTGCTATTTTTAGATTGGGATCATTTATTTTGGCCGAGGAAAATGCGGATAAAATATAACCGGTAATCATTTTAGCATAAGGTGAAACGAAATCATTTTGATATTTTTTATAATCTTCAACAGAATGCATCTTTTTGGAATTCAACAATTCAGTTATCCTTTCAATACGTGAAGATGGTTCCCATATATTTGAAATATGATATGGGAAATTTTCAACGGTTTTGTTATTTGCAGAGGCAATAAAATTTTGCGACGGATTAAAAAGTTTCGGCATTTCGTCATAAGATACAAATCCTTTCCAATCATACTGATCGGTTGTACCGTCATAAATTAGAGTTGGACTTGGATTATTACGAAGCGGTAATTTAGCGGCGCAAACATAACCGATATTTCCATCCACATCGGCATAAACAAAGTTTTGACCGGGTACAGTGAAATAACGAAGCGCCTCTTTAAATTGGCTCCAGTTCTTTGCTTTATTCATTGATAAAGCTGCAAATAATTCATCGCTGAAATCAAAGCCGGTCCATCTCATACTAATTGTGGCTGTGTTGGATTTTTCATCCGGGAATAAAATATTATACTGATGAATATCCGAAACAATGGGACCACGATGAGTTTTCCTTTTTGTAAAGATATGATTTGACAAACCTTTTACGACAAATGAATCCGTCTCGGTTGTAATATTCTCCCAGCTGTTGTTAAAAAAATAATTATTCCCGGTTGAATCAATTCTCTCAAAATAAAAATCAGCGTCGTCGGCCATAACATTTGTCATAACCCATGAAATGTTTTGGTTTTTTCCTATCACAACCGCAGGTAATCCGGGCAGTGTAAATCCTTCAACATTCAATTCATTACTTCTTATAATAGCAAAAAACCATTTGCCAGGGGCAGTGAAAGCGAGATGCGGGTCATTTGCAATTATTGGTTTTCTCGAACTCGACATTTTCCCGTTCACTACCCAATTATTTGAGCCGATATGCGTTCCTTCAAAACCGGTAAATTTCCTAAACTCCCTATCAGTATTTATAAACCCGCCTGGAATTGACGCTGCAGTATTTAATCCTTTTGGAATTATTGTTGGGGCGTTCTGAGGAAAATCCGGCAGCAATTCTTTTGCATTTTCTTCCCCGAGTTTTTGAACTATTGATGCAAAAGCAATATCTGTCCACCAACTTATATTTAATTCCCAAGCCATCATTTTCGCAATTACCAAACTGTGTTCGGGTTTCCAAGGATATGGATCATATCCGAGTACATCAAACTCAACCGGGTATTTTCCATTTGAGTTTTTAATGAATTCATTCACACCTTTCGAATATGCTTGTAGAATTTTTTGTGAAAGCGGATTTAACTTTGAATAATTTTCTTCTATGCTTTCATAAATTCCGACAGTTCTAAACATTTTATCGAATGCAATTGTTTTCGTACCGAATATTTCGCTTAATCTTCCTTCACCGGCTCGTCGCGCTACATCCATTTGGAATAATCTTTCCTGCGCGTGTACATATCCGAGCGCAAACATTGCGTCTTCTTCATTCTGTGCAATTATCATAGGTACGGCAAACGAGTCGCGCAATACCGAAACACTGCTGCTCAAACCCGATAATTCAGTGGTGCTGTCGTAATCCGGCAAAGATTTTTTAATCATTTGGTAGGAGATTAATGCAATTACAACAATAATTACAATAAGTGAAACTGGAACTCCAATTAGAATCTTCTTCCATTTTCCCATTAATTTTCCCGCTAATTTTAACACATAAATTTAAAAATAAATTCAGCCAACACGAACAAAATTTTGTGGAATAAGAATATATTTGGACATAAAGTAATAACGCATAAACACCAGGACGCAAAATGAACGATTTATTATTTATAATCTTGCTTGTTATTTCAATCTTAAGTTTGATATTGATTTTCTTACTCTACAAAAAATTTACAGCGCTAAAGGTACCTGACAACAAAGAAGAATTCGACCGTATTGATAAATCCTTTCGTGACGAACTTTCTCGCAACCGCGAGGAGTTTTCTAAATCCGCTAAAGGTCAACGCGAAGAATTAAGCAGCGCAATTAAACTTTTCAGCGATCAATTGACAAGCCGCATGTCGGATGTTTCGAGAATGCAAAAAGATCAACTTGATATTTTTTCGAACAAGCTTGATAAACTAACTCAAACAAACGAACAAAAATTTGATAAACTCCAGGAAAAAGTTGAAGCACAATTGAAGGAGCTGCAGGAAAACAATTCATCAAAATTGGAAGAAATGAGAAGAACAGTTGATGAAAAATTACACGATACTTTAGAAAAGCGCCTCGGCGAATCATTTAAATTAGTTAGCGACCGGCTTGAAGCAGTGCGCGAAGGACTCGGTGAAATGAGAAATCTTGCTGTCGGCGTTGGCGATCTTAAAAAAGTTTTAACGAATGTAAAAACGCGCGGTACTTGGGGTGAAATTCAACTCGAAAATCTTATCGAGCAAATATTAACCACTGACCAATACGCTAAAAATATAATCACAAAAAAGAACAGCAACGACAGGGTTGAATTCGCCGTTAAAATGCCGGGAAGAAGTGAAAACAAAGATGGATTCTGCTGGCTGCCAATTGATGCAAAATTTCCGATGGAAGATTATCAGCGTTTAATTGCCGCGCAGGATTTAGCAGATACTGCTTTAATAGAAGAAACTTCTAAAGCACTTGAAAATAGAATTAAAGGCGAAGCAAAATCTATATTCGAAAAATATATCGATCCGCCAAATACAACAGATGTTGCGCTTTTATTCCTGCCGGTTGAAGGTTTGTTCGCGGAAATTTTACGCAGACCGGGTCTTTTTGAAAAACTACAAAACGACTACAAAGTTATAATTACAGGCCCAACCACTTTAACTGCAATTCTTAATAGTCTGCAGATGGGTTTTAAAACACTGGCAATTGAAAAACGTTCGAGCGAAGTTTGGACTTTGCTTGGTACTGTTAAAACTGAGTTTGGAAAATTCGGTGATGTTTTGGAAAAGACGCAAGAAAAACTTAGACAGGCCAGCGATACAATCGACTCTGCAAAAACGAGAACTCGCGCAATTGAACGCAAACTAAAAGATGTTCAGGAATTACCGTTAAGCGAACAAAGTAATTTAATAGAGTAATCAATAGCGCAGATTGTAAATTTGTGCTATAAAAACTTTCACCGATAAATTTCCGCCGTTCGCCGATTTTTAATTCTTATCTATATAATTCCGTTTTAATTTGCACACAAAAATTAAACGGAGTTATAATGACCGGAAACAAAATACAAGCCCGCGTAATTATAGGCGCACTTCTTATTTTATTCGGCGCACTATTTTTATTGGACAATTACAACATTTTCTATTTCCCGATAGATGTATTTAACTGGCAATACTTTTTTATAGGATTGGGACTTTTACTTCTTCTCATTTCAAAAAATAAAACTGCCGGAACAATTCTTTTAGCAATCGGACTTTTTAATTTATATCCCGAACTATGGCCTTTGATTTTTGTAGCCATTGGATTCTTAATAATATTTAGGAAAGGCGGACATTTTAAGCATCGTGTTTTTTCCACTTCGGGTGCTTCAACCTCGGCAAATGAACGCGATGTAATTGAAGAAGTAAATATTTTCGGCGGCACAAATAAAGTCATTAATTCGGATAACTTTAAAGGCGGAAATGTTGTATCGATTTTCGGCGGGTCGGAGATTAATATGACAAACTGCAAACTTGCAGAAGGACAAAATGAACTTGAAGTAACTTTCATTTTCGGCGGCTCAACATTAATCATTCCTCACGATTGGAAAATTGAATTAGATGTTGTTGCTATATTCGGGGGTTTCGGCGATAAAAGAAGAAAAGACCCCAACATGGTTTATGATGATAAAAAACTTTTGATAGTAAAAGGATTTGTTCTTTTCGGCGGCGGTGAAATTAAAAAATACTGAGGTTAATTATGGATACACAAAACAAACACTCTTGGATCGGAATTATTTTAGTTGCCCTGGGCGGTCTGATGATCGTTGATAATTTCGGCATTTTTCATTTTAATATAGGCGAACTTATTTTTTCATGGCACACTATATTTATTATTATCGGTGCTGTAATTCTCGCCAATTCTAAAACAAGTATTACCGGCATTATTTTTCTGCTAATCGGGTTATGGGGTATGGCCAGCGATATTTTTCCCTGGTTCGATCATCTCACATTTGGTGATTTGTGGCCAATATTTTTAATTATCATCGGCTTTTCGATGCTTGTAAAAAAGAATCATCCCAAACACAATAGAACAAAGCATCACGAGGATTTTCCTTCCGATTTTATTAAAAGTCATACCGAGTATGAATCTTCAAGCGATATTATAGATGAAGTCGCGATTTTCACTTCATCTAAAAGATATATAAGTTCACAAAATTTCAAAGGCGGAAAAGTAACTGCTGTTGCAGGCGGAATTACGCTGGACTTTTCAAATGCGAAATTAGCGCCCGGCGAAAACCAAATAGAAATTACATGCATATTCGGCGGGTGTAAAATTTATGTACCGCGCGGCTGGAAAGTAATTGTAAATGTTACATCCGTTTTCGGCGGCATAGACGATAAACGCTTTGTAAACTTTGAAGTACCAACATCGGACAACATACTTGTAATTAAAGGCGCTGTCATTTTCGGCGGCAGCGAAATCTTTAGCATATAAGGAATAAAATGGTAAACCCCTTTATTAAAAACAGAAAACTGCTTTTAATTTATTCTGCTGTTTGGCTTTTTATTTTATTAAGTCATGTTACCGTACTCAACCTTGTGCTATCAATAAAACTTTCCGATGCAATGTTGGATGGAATATTTTTTAACGGGCTTTATTTTTTCTTCGGCATCGGCTTATGGTACACGGTAAGTTTTAATTCGCTTGAAAATTATACTTCACTTAAAATTTTTGTTAATCACATTGCGGCGGCTGTAATTACATCATCTTTGTGGATTGCCTTGGGCTATTATATTTTAGAAAGTATAAACGGCAAAGATCTCTTTTACAACAGCTTTCTTGTAAGTTCTTTGATTTGGCGGTTTTTGATAGGAATGTTATTTTATATAATAATTGTCTCCGTTGATTATGTGATTATCTACTACAACAATTTCCAGGCGAAACAATTAAGGGAAATAGAACTTGATAAACTTGTAAAAGAAGCGGAATTAAAATCGTTGAAATACCAGATTAACCCGCATTTTATTTTCAACAGTTTGAATTCCATTAGTTCGTTAACAATCAGCGATCCTAAAAAAGCACAGGAAATGACTATTAAACTTTCGGCATTTTTGCGTAGTACATTATCCAAAAATGAAAAACAAAAAAGCAAACTTTCCGAAGAAATCAGCAACGCAAAACTATATTTGGATATTGAAAAAATCCGCTTTGATGATAAGTTTGAATTTATTGAAGAAGTTGAGCCGAAGTGTAAAGATATTGAAGTACCAAGCATGATTTTACAACCGCTTTTCGAAAACGCCATCAAGCACGGAGTTTATGAAAGTCTTGAAAAAGTTACTATCAAATTGAAATGCGGTTACGAAAAAGATTATTTTAAAATTGCAGTTGAAAATACTTTCGACCCGGAGGCCATCCCCAAAAAAGGTGAAGGTATCGGAATCAAAAATATTCAGAATAGAATGAAACTTCTTTATAACGGCGACAACCTTGTAACAACCGAAAAAATAAATAACTTATTCAAAGTAAACATTTTTATACCGGTGTAAAAATATGGGCGATATAACAAAAGTATTAATTGTAGAAGATGAAAAACTTGCACGCGAAATCGTAAAAAGCTATATAAAAAAACACAGCAACATTGAGCTGGTCGGCGAATGTTCAAACGGTTTTGACGCGCTTAAACAAATCAACGAACTAAAACCCGATTTGGTTTTTCTCGATATTCAGATGCCGAAATTAACCGGGTTTGAAATGCTCGAGGTTTTGGAAAATCCGCCCGTTATAATATTTACTACCGCGTACGATCAATATGCATTAAAAGCATTCGAGGTAAACGCGACAGATTATTTACTGAAACCTTTTTCCGAAGAACGTTTCGACGAAGCGCTTCATAAAGCATTAATACTTTTAGGCAATAAAGGTGAGGCGGTAAAAAAAATTGAGAACCTTTCCAAAACTATTGAACAAAAAGAAGAAAAATTGGAAAGAGTTGTTGTAAAAAACGGACAGAAAATTTCCATCGTTCCGGTTGACGATATAAAATACATAGAAGCACAGGATGATTATACAATGCTTTACACCGATAAAGGAAATTTCCTTAAACAAAAAACAATGAAGTACTTCGAAGAAAATTTAGATGAAAAAGATTTTATAAGAATTCATCGTTCCTATTTTGTAAAGATTACACAAATAAAGCAGATCGAACTTTTCGAGAAAGAATCCTACCGGCTAATTTTAAACGACGGCAACAAACTGCCGGTAAGTAAAAGTGGGTATCAAAAATTAAAAGAGATATTAAACTGACACTTTTCTAACTATCAATAGCAATAGTGCAGCTTAACAGTCTATAAAAACTATTTCGGAAAAAGTTGAAGTTAGACTTTGTTGTTTGTTTTGCGAACGTCGAGCCCCCAAAACAATTTATTGCGAAGAGTTTTAAAGTAATCCATTTTATTTGAGTGCACCAGCCGAACGGATTTCTCGCTTTTTTCAATTGCAATTATTGCCGGTGAATCATAAGTATAAGCGCGTTGACCGTCGCAGCTAACTTGCACTTTGCCGTGAGGCGAATTAACCATAATTGTTATTCTTTGTTTGCTCGAAAGCACAAAAGGCCTCATTGTTAAAGAGTGCGGGGCTATCGGACTTAGAGTAATTACATCTGCTTTCGGATTAACAATTGGTCCCCCGGTTGACAATGAATACCCCGTTGAACCTGTCGGTGTGGCTATTATAATTCCATCGGCGGAAAATGTTGATACATAATCCGCGTCAACTTTCACGGTAAGTTCAATCATTTTAGGCCAGGGTCCCTTTTCAATAACAATATCATTTATTGCATAAAGATTTTTTTCCGCGTTCCCGTTTGCGCTTCCAATCAACGCCATTCTTTCTTCAACAATAAAATTGTTCTTCTTTACATCAACCAAAAATTCTTTTAGACTTTCAAGATCAAACTCGGCGAGAAAACCAAGCTTACCGAAATTTACACCGAGTATTGGAGTTGATGAATTCCTAACTTCGTACGCAGTGTTGAGCATAGTACCGTCACCGCCGATCGATAAAACCATGTTGCAGCGTTCCATCATTTTTTCGTGGGATAAAAATTTTGAGCCGTACAATTCCGAAATAAATTTATCCTTCATTACAAGCAGCGATTCACTAATAATAAAATCAATACCGGACTTTTTTAATTCATCAACAATACTTGCAACAATATCAAGAATACCAGTTTTCGAAGTATTTGGAATTATGCCGATTGTCATTTATTTCCCGATCTATTTAATTCCCAAAGTTTGCAGTACTTTGTAAAAACATATGTTGAAGAAAATACCGCGAGTATTAAACCGTGAAGCCCGTCTAGAAATCCGCGTTTAAAAATATACATTTTGAGGAAAAGAAAAACCGGGCGGATAATTATATCGCTGAGTGTTGCCGTTTTTCCGTTTGCGTACAAATCCTTTGCCGCCAATGTTGTGTAATTATTAAACTTATTGAAATAATGTACTATTGTCGGATCCGTGTAATGGTTTAAGTCTTTCCGACATATTCCGCTGCTTCCTTCAACAATTAAATTCTCGTGGACTGCTTTTGCATTAAACGAAACATAGTTTTTGTTGAACAATCTTGTAACCCGGGATGGATACCAGCCGCTGTGTTTTATCCATTTGCCGAGGAAAAAAGCACGCCGTGCTATTTGGTATGAATTGAATTGCGGCTCGTTCTTTTTAAATTCTTGAAGTTCCTTTTTTAATTCAACAGTTAATTCTTCGTCGGCGTCAATCCACAATACCCAATCATATTTTGTTTTTGATAAAGCGTAATTTTTTGCAGCACCATAACCTTTCCATTCAACAATTTCGGCATTAACATTTTCGAATGAAGCGGCAATTTCATAAGTATTATCGATAGTGCTGGAATCCACAATCACGATAACATCATCAACAACTTCTATCTGGCTTTCGATGCAGCGTTTAATGTTGCTCTCTTCGTCTTTCGCTATTATGATTGAAGATAATTTCATTGATTAATTCTTAGTGAATATTTTTATGTACTCTTTGTAATAAACTTTTACTTTGAATCACCGAGCTTATTTTTTAAAACGTTTTTATAAAAAGCAATATTCAAACCAAGAGTAAACCAAACCATTGTAATAATTTCCTGATCGCCGAAATTCCACTCAGCCAAACCGGAGACAAGAAAACCAACAAACGCAGATAGAGCACCGAGCGAATATGACGAAACAAACGGAACGCTTTTAACTGTTCTGAATATCGTTATATCTAATTCTAATATTTTATACAGCATAAACATAACGCAAGCGAATCCAACAAACCCAAGTATCACAAGAAAGTGAACATAATTATTATGAAGATGTCCGAAGTTTTCTTTCAAATAATAATCCTTGTATTCGGCGTATACATCTTTTAAATCAATATCCCCAACACCAAAAAGCGGGCGCGCCATTAATATTTTCCACCCTGTGCGCCATTGTGCAAGGCGTTCAAGATTTGTATCATGATACGGATCGACGATTGAAGTGATTCTGTTTCGTTTTACTTGAGAAGCATAGAGTTTGTCGCCATCTTTAACATAATCCTTTGGTGAAAAACCAACTGTACCTATTTTCCTAAAAGCTATTTTTGTAGTTGAATCATTTTTGAATTCGTAAATATTCCCGTCAACCGCGCAAGCTGTATTTCTCGATTCATCAAAGAATAATTCAATTATATTTTTCAAATCGGCAGAAGCTGTCTTAACAATTTTATTATTTTGTATTGAATACTTTCCAAATTCATTTTCATCCTGCAAATAAATTGTATTATCATTAATCCAAATAAAACCGAATCCGGATTTAATTTTCACCGAGTCAATTCTTTCAGTCGGGATTCCACCTTTTACAGAGTAAATAGATAATGCATTTTTTATCGGATCGAAACCGGCAAATAATGTCGAGTCTACGCTTATATTTTTCATTCCACTAAATTGCGGCAAAGTAATTTTTGATTTTAGATTTTCTGGATCTTTGAATATTGTCAAACCGCTGTCAACATCCTGCATATATAAGTAGTTGTTGAATATTTCGTAACCGACTGTTCTTCCGGGAGAAATGAATTCATTCACAATTGTATATTTATTTAGAGAATCTTTTTTGATTAACATTACACGCGAATCAACGAGAAAACCAACAGAATAAACGTTACCCCATTTTTTTATACCCGTAACAGGTGCAACAGTTGATATTTTTTGAATCTCATTTCCACCGACCCGTACAGAAATCCCGTTTTCATAATTTGCGATCAATAAAGTATCATTTAAAGATAAAACACCGTTTGCCCTGCCGCCGGTTGTAAATTCATTCAATTTTTCAATGCTGCTGTTTTCAATTTTATATTCGAAAACTTTGCTGACATTTTTCGAAAGGAATATTCCGGCAATTAAAACAAGCACTCCAGCGCCGAGTATAATCCATTTACGCGTTAATAAAAGAACAACAAACATTCCCGCAGCCGCGCCAATCCATGCAGCGCGTGTGTAACTTGAAATCAGTGCTATGAATGTAATTATAAAAGCCATAAAGACTATTGCCCGGTATTTGAGTTTGGTTTTCTCGTTCAATAAAAACGCGAATAAAAATATTACTGCGAAGGACATAAGTCCGCCCGCTGTCATTACATATTGAAACGGCGATGGCCCTCGCGATTCTATTTGATATAATTGCGAAATGAAATGTTCATATGCTACAACTATATAAACAATTGTAGTTAATAATGCGGCACCGATATAAAATTTGAAAAATGTTTTTGCCTTTTCCATATCGTCCGATGCAGCAACGATTACATAAACCACAGGAATCAACACAAGTCGCTTAAAAAATATTGTGAATGCCTGCGGTTGGTTAATTGAAAATATAGCGGAGATTAATTCTGCAGATAAGAAAAGTATAAACGGAATTTCAAGACCAATCTTTTCAAATTTGTTTTCCTTTGTGATAAACCATCGGACAATCATTAATATCAACGCAAAGAAATAACCTATCTGGTTGAAAAAAATCGAATTTGTAAGACTTATTAAAAAAATTATAACAAACCCGAATATTAGTCTATCGATGTTTCTGATTTTGTTGGAAGTTTCTGTAGTCAAGTTAATCCCGGAATTGTAGTTCGTAAAGTTTTTTATAAATGCCTTTTTCGTCTTCAAGAAGTTTTTCATGTTTACCGTCCTGAACGATCTTGCCTCTATCAAGGACAATAATTCTATCTGAATTTCTAATTGTGCTTAATCGATGAGCAATTACAAAAACAGTTCTATCGTGCATTAATCTTTCAATTGCTTCCTGCACAAGTACTTCGGATTCATTATCGAGAGCTGAAGTAGCTTCATCGAAAATCATTATCGGCGGATTTTTAAGAAGTGCACGCGCTATTGAAATTCTTTGGCGCTGTCCGCCCGAAAGCTTTGTTCCCTTCTCACCGATTATTGTATCATATTTATGCGGCAATTCCAAAATAAAATTATGTGCGTTTGCCGCCTTTGCAGCTTCTATAATTTTTTCTTCGGGACAGTCGGTTAATCCGTATGCAATATTGCTTCGCGCTGATTCATTGAACAAAACAGTTTCCTGAGTAACAATACCCATAAGTTTGCGCAAATCTTCAATACGGATATTTTTGATATCAATTCCATCCAATATAATTTTTCCGGCAGTCGGGTCATAAAAACGCGGAATTAAATCCACCATTGTAGTTTTACCCGCGCCACTGCTGCCTACGAGCGCAACGACCTCCCCTTTTTTAACTTTGATATTTACATCATCGAGAACCGGTTCTTCGGAATCGTCATACATAAAAGAGACATTTTTGAATTCTACTGAATCCTTAAAATCATCAACAACAACCGGGTGGTCAATATTTTTTATGCGCGGTTCGATATCAAGTATTTCAAAAATTCTATCAGCCGCAGCGCTGGACTCTTGTA
Organism: uncultured Melioribacteraceae bacterium; assembly: GCA_964601095.1. Classification (GTDB taxonomy): domain Bacteria; phylum Bacteroidota; class Ignavibacteria; order Ignavibacteriales; family Melioribacteraceae; genus JAEWUC01. Next base: position 13,198 of record CAZRMG010000034.1, read on the forward strand.
TTCTATTGTTCACACTGCTCAATTCCTTAACGGGCGGCATCAATTGAAAAATTGCAAGTAGAAAACCAAAGAACTGGCTTGCAGAGATAGTACCGTCAACAAGTACAAGCTGCGCACCATAATAAATTATTACAACGCCAACAATCACGCTTAAAAATTCTGTCGCAGGACTTGCGATGTTCCTAATTCGAGTAATCTTAAGAGAAAGTTTGAAATATTTATTTGTCTCGGCAAAAAACTTTTTGTTTTCGTAATCTTCCATTCCGAATGCTTTTACAATTTTTACACCTGTAATAGTTTCGTGAAGATTGTTTGTAATATCTGCCATTTT
>CAZRMG010000035.1:0-13102 GCA_964601095.1 uncultured Melioribacteraceae bacterium
AAAGGAAGTTGCCGACATTATTGTTGAAAGCAACGGTGGTAACGGCGCTTTCAGGGATTTTGCCGAATTAATAATTGAAGCACAACAAAGAAGTAAAAAGGGGAAAAAATGAAAGAAGCAAAAACTCGACTTGATTCGACAAGTTTCATAAAGTCGAAACGGGTAAAAGTTGGAAATCGTTTTATAGGCGATGGAGAACCTGTTTACATTATTGCTGAAATCGGAATAAATCATAACGGCTCTTTGGAGCTTGCAAAAAAATTGATTGACGGAGCTGTCTTTGCCGGATGCGATGCCGTTAAATTTCAAAAACGCACACCGGAACTTTGCGTTCCTAAAGATCAATGGAATATCGAACGCGATACTCCATGGGGCAGAATTACATATATAGATTACCGTCACAAAGTTGAATTCGGTTTTAACGAATATGAGCAAATAGACGATTACTGTAAAAGTAAAAACATTGATTGGTTTGCTTCGCCGTGGGATGAAGAAGCTGTGGATTTCTTGGAAGCTTTCCGCCCTGTTATTTGGAAATTAGCTTCGGCATCTTTAACGGATTCCAATCTCCTGCAAAAAATAAAAGCAACAGGCAGACCGATGATGCTTTCAACTGGAATGTCCTCTATGGAAGAAGTTGAACAAGCTGTTGAACTAGTTGGCACTGATAATTTGTTATTGGCTCAGGCAACTTCAACTTATCCATGCAAATTGGAAGAACTGAATTTGAATGTTATTAAAACATATAAAGAAAAATTTCCCGATGTACCGATCGGGTATTCGGGGCATGAAACAGGTTTAGCGCCAACTTTAGCGGCAGTGGCTTTGGGCGCTACATTTGTAGAAAGACATATTACACTCGACCGCGCAATGTGGGGCACTGATCAAGCAGCTTCTGTTGAAATTGTTGGTTTGAACAGATTAGTGAAAGATATACGCGATATCGAAAAAGCATTAGGCGACGGACACAAAAAAGTTTATGAAAGCGAATACGGAAGCATCGAAAAGTTAAGAAGAGTAAAGAATTTGTTGAAAGTATAATTTAAGCAGAACAAATTTTTTAATAGTATTTCAGTTTAAGGATTGTCCAGACAACATATGTCATTCCCGCACGCTTTTAGCGGGAATCTTTAGTGCTTTTCTTTTATCCATAAAAGGTTTTTTATGATAGATTCTGTAACAAATTATTTTATGTATCTTAATCAATATGAAATAATTTCTTACATTATTATACTAGCCGCCGCCATTTTACTAATTATTCTAGAAAGAATTTTTCCGTACAACGGCGGACAAAAAATTTTACGCAGCGGATTTTTTAACGACCTCGCACTTTACACAGTTGCACAAAGTTATATTCTCGGCATAATAATTTTTACTTTTATAATAAGAAGCATTGATGAATCAACTGGTTTATCTCGCTTTAAATTATTCGCCGATATACCTATTTGGGCCCAATTGGTTTTCTTCACAATCACGCATGATTTTTACATTTACTGGATGCACAGATGGCAGCATAAAAACAAGTATTTATGGCGGCTTCACGAGGCGCACCACTCGCCCAAGGAAGTTGATTGGCTCTCCGGTTCGCGTTCACATGCTGCGGAAATTTTGATAAATCAAACCGTAGAATTTTTGCCTATTATTCTTCTCGGTGCACCGCCCGAAGTTGCGGCATACAAAGGTGTTATTAGTGCTGTGTGGGGCATGTATATTCATTCCAATATAAATGTGAAAACAGGCGCGCTTCAAAAAATTATTAACGGACCCGAAATGCACCGGCTTCACCACACAACAGGCAAAGGCAGAAATAAAAACTTCGCTACTAAGTTTGCATTCTGGGATTGGATTTTCGGCTCGGCTTTTTTACCCGATGAAAAAGCAAAAGAATTTGGTTTAAAAACATATTTCCCCGAAAATTTCTTTAAGCAATTTGTTTATGCTTTTAGAAGCTACAAAAGAAAAGACTAATTTTTCTTTGCAACTTTTGCGTCTCAGCGAGAAATTTCTTTTACCGCAAAGACGCAAAATTCATAACAAAGAAAGCCAGTTTATAAATTCGGTATAACTTTATCTTTCGGGTATCTAACCGAATAAACAAACTTTTTGGTAACGGATTTTGATGCATCAAGATCAATATTCCATTTCACTTTTCCATCACTCTTCGAATAAATTCCGCCCGAAATATCAATCAACTTAACTTCAATATCTTCATTCTGCGGAATAGGCAGCTGGTCTTCCATCAATAATTTTACCGGGATATTCTTATTGTTCTTTACAACAATATCGAACGCAAAAGTTCTTTCAATATCACTGCTTAAAAATTTATCTTCCGTAAAATCTTTCAACTGTTTTTTATCAATTACAATGCCCTGGTCGCGCCCGAGGGAAATTGCCAAAGTATCTTTTGAAACCTGTGGGTTCAAAAACGATTTACCCGCATAAGAACCTTCAAAATAAATATTAACCTGTCCAGGCATTAAATTATAATCATTCCAATTTGTTAAATAAGCCACAAGGAAAGCATTGTTATCAAGTTTAGGCGCAGCATAATATTCATACTTTGCCGGTATTGTATAATCATGCAGCGCGACGGCGTGAGGTTTGTTATCCGAAGGAATTGAATATTTGATTGAAGGTATAAACTCAACCGAAAGCTGTGTTTCGTTCACATCCATATAATCCGCCATTGCCCCGGCTGAAACATCCTGCACAACAGATTCCATTACAACTGGAGCCGCGGCAACATTTCTTAATGATTCACCTTTACCTTTAAAAAGTACGGGACGCATGAAATCAATTAACCACGGGTACAATTCCGGCTTGTTGTTATTTTGAACGGGATTTCTTGTTGAAAGAATTATATTAACATCGTTCCAGTCCAAACCGCTGTTTTGATTTACATTTGCCTTATAGTTTAACGCTGCAGGATTTTTCAAATCGTTTACACGCACATCGTAAAGCGGCTGCCAGCCCGCATCGTAAATTAAATATGATAAAGTAAACTCGGCATTAACATTTGATTTAGCAGAAACTGTTACAACAATTTCATTCTGCGGCTGATTAAGTTTGCCGTTTAATTCAGCAAGTTGTTTGTTTATTCTGTCAATTTCCTTTTGAATTTTTTTCTGATCTTTTATCAAAGATGTTGTTTGAGATTTAAGTTCGCCTGTTCTTTTTCTAAAGTATTCAGCCATCTTTTGAAGTTCGGCAATAGTAACAGCCCTATCCTTTCCGCTTATCTGTCTGTTGGCATTTAATAAATCAATCTCGGCATTAACGGCATCGATTTCATTTTGTTTGGTGGAAAATTTATTGTTCATAATTTCAAGAGAATCGTTTAAACTTTTTACCGCGGGGTTTGATGCAGCATCTCTCAAATAATCGAGCCGCTGAGTAACCGAGAGAATTGCAAAATCGCCTTTTGCCGAAACATTCAAACTGTTTTGATCTATGCTTCTTGCTACATCAGTAAAAACAATTTCAGAAACGCCTTTTTTAATTTCCGTTTTTGCTGTGTGTGTCAACTCGGCTCCCCGCAGAAAAACCTTAACACCGGATAAATTAGTTTTTATAAACTGTTGGTTAGCGGCAAAAAAATTGGCGGATGAAACAATAAATAATAACACAAATAACTTTTTCATATATGCCTCTCAATGAATATTCAAATATAAAAACTTGAGCTTATACTTGAGTACAATATATTCTGTTCCATTTATGATATAAGTCATTAATATGAAAGAAGGACGAACTAAACTTTCAAAAGAAACGGGCATTGTGTATTTTTACGCACCGAATTTATGGAATAATCTCCCCGGAAAACATCATTTGCGGGCAAATTTCTAATGAAAAAATTATTAATCGAATTTTTAAAAAAGTACTATAACGAAATATCCGAAAATTGGACAGCCAAACTCATTCAAGTGCTGAAAGAAAAATTATCAAGTCCGCAAATTCAAACTCTTGTTGACAGCAGTATCACAGTATTTATTGAAGTATTTGAAACCGGCGATTATAAAACTGCCGACCAATATTTAATAGACATTTACACTTTCTTTTCAAAAAACAATTTGAACCTGCTTGATGTCAGCCAGTTTTTTAGTCAGGGCAGATACGCAATTTTAAACTCGATTGAAAAGGAAACCGCTTCTCAAGTTGACCCGATAATTCTTCTTGGTTTTGTTGATGAATTGATTGAACAAATTTTTGCACGTTACGGAATGCTTCACCAAGAAACAAAGATGAAGGAATTGGAATTCGACCGCGACCGCCTTGCATCTAAACTTGAAATGAATCAGCAGTATCTTAAAAATATTTTATTCTCTTCCGATTCGGCAATTATGATGGTTGATGAAAACGAAACATTTATTGCATGGAACCGCGGCGCCGAAAAGATTTTTGGTTACACCGAGGAAGAAGTAATAGGAAAAACTTCAACCTTACTATTGCCGGATGACGAAAAGTATATTGTTGAACTTAGGCAAATCCAGGAAGACGTAAAAAACAACACTTTTACAAAAGTTCTTGAGACAGAACGAAAAACAAAGGACGGAAGAATTTTAAGCGTTCGTTTAAATGTTTCAAAACTACCGGGTGGTAACGGAGGGTATGCAGGCCGTTCTATAATTATTAAGGACTTTACAGAGTTTAAAAAACTTCAGGCACAAATTGATCAGTCGGAAAAACTTGCCGTAATCGGCCAGCTTGCCGCAGGAGTTGCCCACGAGATAGGAAACCCGCTTGCTTCTATTTCATCACTTGTGCAATTACTCCAGCGCAAAACACAAGATCAATTTTTCAGCGAACAGCTTTCAAACATTAAAGAAAATATAGACCGTATAACAAAAATTGTGCGCGAGCTTGTTGATTTTTCCCGTCCGCCGAGTTACGAAAAAGCAATGCAGGACATTACTCAAATAATAAAGACAGCAATAGGAATTGTTAAGTACGACAAAAGAGTTCGTAAAGTTAAGTTTGAAACGGATCTTGAAATGTCGCTTCCCCAAGTTAATGTCGCGGCAGATCAACTGCTCCAGGTTTTTGTTAATATACTTATTAACGGTCTCGACGCGATCGAGGGCAACGGGATTATACATATAAAATCATATTACGATAAAAAAAATATCTATATTCAAATCAGCGATAACGGATGCGGAATGGACGATAACACGATCAAACAAATTTTCGATCCTTTTTTCACAACTAAAGATGTTGGAAAAGGAACAGGTCTTGGACTTTCGGTAAGTTATGGAATCATCAAACAATTTAACGGTGAAATAAAAGCCGAAAGTAAAGTAAACGAAGGAAGCAAATTTACAATTACACTTCCTATAGGATAAAGTAAACAAATTTATTCAAGCTGTTCACGCAGCTTATTATATAAATACGGAGTAAAATAATGTCGGCAAAAATATTAATAGCAGACGACGAAAAACCGATTCGCGATTCACTAAAAATGATTCTTGATGAAGAAGGATATACAACGGAAGTTGTTGCCGACGGCGAAGAGGCGCTTCAAAAAATAAAAGAACAAAATTTTGATGTTGTTATCACAGATATAAAAATGCCGAAGATGGAAGGCATACAAGTTTTGGAGGAAGCGTCAAAAATTTCGCCCGAAACATTTTTCATAATTATGACGGCTTATGCCTCGGTTAAAACTGCAATCGATGCTTTAAGGCAGGGCGCGTATGATTACCTGATTAAACCTGTAGAGTTTGATGATGTGATTGTCCGCGTTAAAAGATTGCTTGATTATAAAAAACTCGCTCTTGAAAATAAAACATTACGTCAGCGCGTTTCCGCCGATGCAGGTTTTACAAATCTTATCGGTAAAAGCGAGGCAATGAAAAAAGTTTTTGATATTATCGGATTCGTGGCGCCGACAAACAGCAATGTTTTAATTATGGGCAAGAGCGGAACCGGTAAAGAACTTGTAGCAAAAGCAATTCACTACAACAGTAAACGAAAAGACAAAATTTTTCTGCCGATAAACTGCGGCGCAATTTCGGAAAACCTAATAGAAAGCGAATTATTCGGCCATAAAAAAGGAGCATTCACCGGAGCTTCCGACGATAAACAAGGATTGTTTAAAGTTGCAGACGGCGGAACTTTATTCCTCGATGAAATCGGTGAGCTACCGCTAAACCTGCAGGTTAAATTACTCCGCGCAATCGAAGACAGAGAGTTCATTCCCGTCGGCGGGGTAAAATCTGTTAGTACCGATGTTAGAATTATAGCGGCTACAAACCAAAATCTTTTTGAGAAAACTAAAACCAATGAATTTAGAGAAGATCTTTTTTATCGTCTTAACGTTGTTGAAATAAAATTACCGACACTAAATGAAAGAAAGGATGATATTCCTTTGCTCGTAAATCACTTCATTGAAAAATACTGTAACGAAATGGGCAAAAGAATTATAGGCGTTGATAATGAAACGATGAAATTATTAATATCCCACGATTGGCGAGGCGGCGTGCGGGAGCTTGAAAATATTATTGAACGCGCAATAATTTTTTGCAACAAAGATGTGCTTTCGGTTGACAATCTTTCCGATTATGTTCGCGGTGAAGCAACCATGCACGGCTACCCGGATTCACTAAAAGACGCGCTGCGTAGTTTCGAATACGAGCATATACTTAAAACAATTAAAAAGTACGAATACAATAAAGAAGAAGCGGCTAAAGCGTTGGAGATTGGTCTTTCCTCCCTTTACCGCAAAATGGACGAATTGAATATTCCAACCAAATCGCCAAAGGATGATGAATAACTTTTTTGATCGGATAGATTTATAAAACGACATTTTATTTGGGGGAATATTTAGATGAATCGAGACAAACTAATTCGCATTATAGGGTTTATAGTTTTCCTTGTTTCAGTTTTAATTTATATCAATATTGCAACAGGACGAATAGCGGCTTTTACTTTGGGAGTATTTACGGGGCTAAGTTTTCTTACAATTTTTGTAGGCGAAAGAATATTGGGAAAAATTAAGTAAATATCTTTTAGTTTTAGCAAAGAGTACAATTATCAAAAAATCTTATAATAGAGTTTTTGCGTTTAGAAATTTCTTTGTTAGTAAAGTTGTAATCAAACATTTACACGGGGAATTTTATGCACAACAAACAACTATTCCCGATAATTTTTACAGCAGTTGTATTCGGTTTGTTAAGCTGCAATATACAGAATGAAATCACCCCTACTCACGAAGAACAATCTGCTTATATAAAAAATGTATCTCCTATAAATCCATCGACCGGTGATAGAATAAAAATAATTTTAAGTGAGCCGTTAACCGGAAATAATTACAATGGCTTTGTTTTTTTTGATAACAAATGGTCGTATTCGGACAGCGTTAAAAATGATACAATATTCACCTTCCTTCCTTATATCAAGGGAAAAACAACCGTTGAAATAAAAGTGAATATTAGCTTTAGTGAAAAGCAAAACGAATTAACAAAAGTTGTTTCAATCAATAACTTGTGTACAAAATCAATTTGTGTTATTCAAAATAATGAGGGCAAAATTCAGGAAAAGGATATCTACCCAAAAGATATGCTTAGCGAAAATTCCAAATGGATAATTAACGAAGACAATGATACAATAACGTTTTCTGCATTTATGATAGTCGGTGATGAATCAAATCAAGATATGAATATAAAATTCCTTAAAAGAACAGATAACGTTTTACCGACATTTATAAGTTTTACACAAATAAAAAATGAATCGAACGGTTCAAGTCCTTCTATTAAGAATTGTGATACTTTGAAAAACGGAATTATCAAAATAGAAGATTGGAACAATAACGGGATTTATAGCGGAATAATTTATTCAGAACTTATGCCGCTTGAAAGTAAAACATATATTGCCCCAAGAACTGTCTTTTGGGTTAATGCTCAATCACAATTGTCTGAGACTTTTATAAATATAAAGTAAAATAATTTGTTGCTATTTTAATTCATTTCATACAATGATATTAGCAAGCTAATCCACGAAACTTTCTAATGTTTTTAAATCAAAATTCCAAACTAATTCCGATGGATGGCAAAAGTCCGATACTCGACTCTTTATCAATTTCTCCCGTGCGATAATCGTAACGGATTGAGTTTGAGTTTTTGTTGTTGTAAATGTTTTGAATATCGAAATATGTTATTAATGTAAGATTTTCAAAAAACCATTTTCTATCAACGCGAATATCAAGCGAGTGAAGCGGTTCGAATCTATAAGCATTAAAATTTACAACGCTTTGTGTTCCATCGGAATTATACGGAGTATATGGATTGCCGGTCGCAAACCTGAATTTAAAAGATGTTTCCCATTTTTCATTAAACACATAACCGCCCGATAAATTTACTATCCACTTCTGACTATAAGTACCCGCTCTTTCAATGCCGTCTAATCCTGCAAATTTTGCTTCGCTGTATGTAACACTCAAAATTCCGTAATGAGGAAGGTTGGATGATTTTTTTTGAAGAGAGAACTCAACGCCGTGTACATTCCCCTTTCCTTCGCTTACAAGCGGTTCCAAACCGAAAGCAGAAAAATTATCATCACCGCCGCCGTAACCCGCGCCGGTATTTGCTAAAACAAGGTATGGTCTCAGAACACTTGTCGGATAATCCATGTAATCTTTGTAAAATCCTTCAACTTTAACTCTCAAATCATCGCGCAGTTTTCTTTCATAACCCAACACAACTTGATTAACTTTAACAGCTTTCAAGTTTTTATTTACATCTTCGGCGGCAAGCCAAATGTAAGAAGGGCTTTGCGTATAAATTCCCGCCGATAAACTAATGCTTGCTACTTCACTTAACATATACGCCGCAGAAAAACGCGGACTTAAATAAAATTTAGACTCGATGCCGCTGAAATAATCTCCGCGCAAACCGATGTTGTACGGGAATCTTTCGAAAATCACGTCCGAATATTGCGCGAACACATTATACTTCGTAAAATTCTTTTGTGTTGTCAATGATGTAATATTCAATGTTTCACCGAACGTTGTTTTAAAATTGGGAAGTTTAATGTCGGCATCAAACTTTATTAATTTTACCGAAGCGCCGAAATTCAATTCCGATGTAGAAGATAATTTGTAAACGGCATCACCCTTCAATTCATTCTCCTGTTCGCGTGATTTATTAAGAAAGATAGGATTTAATAATGTATCCCTTTGCGATGAATCAAAATCAGTGAAGTATCTGCTCAATGAAAAATTCACGAAACCATGATCGAATAATTTTCTATAAGATATTCCCGTAACATACTGGTTTTGGTCGCTGCCGAGAATTCTTGAGTTTTCGTAAAGGTCGTCGGAATCCTTGTTGTTGAACTTAACTCTATCGAATGCACCGATGAATAAATATGAAATTTTATTTTTGTTATCGATATCGTAAGAATATTTTCCTAAAACATCATAATATTCCGGTACAAAATTGAAACCCGCAGCGTTAAAAATAAAATCGAGGTAACTTCTTCTTACCGAAAAAATAAAATTACTTTTATCTGAAACCGGTCCTTCTAGATTTAATCCGAATTGTGATGCAGATATTGTTGCTTTACCTCCAATCTTATCTTTTCTGCCTTCGCGCAAATCAATTCTTAAAACAGAAGAAAGTTTATCGCCGTATAAAGCGGAAAAACCACCTGTTGAAAAAGTTGTTTCGCGAACAAAGTCAAGATTTATAAAACTCAATGGTCCGCCCGTAGCGCCTTGGCTGCCGAAGTGATTGATATTTGGAACGACAAAGCCGTCAACTAAATAAAGATTTTCCGACGGAGCCCCGCCGCGTACAACAAGATCGTTTCTGCCCGCGCTTGCCTGTGCAACTCCCGGTAAAACCGATAACGCACGTACAACGTCTTCAAACCCGCCGGGTGCACGTCGTATTTCCTCATAACTAAAACTCGATACACTGTTTAACTCTGTCGGGTTCATATCGAAATAATCCGATCTGACAGTAACGCCTTCAAGCTGAATTACAGATTCAGTCAACTCAAATAATAAATCTACTGGACTTGAATTTGTTACAACAACATCGGTTTTAATTATGGTATTAAATCCTACAAAGGAAGCTCTAACCTGGTAAGTACCAACCGCCAATCCTTTAATTTCAAACTCGCCGTTAATATCCGTAGCCGCGCCAATGCTTGTCCCCACAATTAAAATATTAACCCCGGGTAAAACTTCTTTACTGAATTTATCAACGGCTTTGCCGGTTATAACTCCGTTTAAATTCTGTGAAAGTAAAACGGAATTGAACAAAGCAGCAGCAACAAACAACACTTTGATGATTTTCATTTTTTGCCTTTATATTATCATTTATTCGTAACACACTAGGGCTTTAGGAAGTTTCGTAAAATAAAAAATCTATTAGGTTCTATTATGAGTATTTTTTTATATTTGAAACAGTTGTAACCAATTACTGAGAGTATGGATTTAAGCGGTCTTGATATCACAACGTTAGAACTTTTATCATCTTCTACGAACATGTTTTTTGTTTTATCAAAAGACTCGCCTGAAGAAAAATATTTCTGCACCTCCAATGTAAAAGATATTTCCGGATATTCCTCGGAAGAAATTCAATCGTTACCTGAAAAACATTACTCACTAATTGTTGAAGAAGATCGCGAAACAGTAAAAAAAACTCTCGCCGAACTTGATAAAAATTCAGCATTAAACTCATCGGAATTTTCGTACCGGATAAAATCTAAGTCGGGCAATAAAATATGGTTTAAAGAAAATTTAGTTCTTTATAGAAACGGTAATGATAAGATTAAAGAAAGAACAAGCGCAATATCGGATATAACTCAATTCAAACAAAGCGAACTTGATGCGAAAAACCAAGTTGAAGTTCTTAAAGAATTAAACGCAAACAAAGACAAGTTTATAAACATAGTATCCCACGATCTCAGGGCCCCGTTTACAACTTTACTCGGTTTTTCTGAAATTTTGTTAAACGAATCCGACATTACCGAAGAAGAGAGATCGGAATATTTACAATACATTTATGATTCATCAAAATCCCAGCTCGATTATATTAATTGCCTTTTGGATTGGTCGCGTCTCCAAACCGGGCGTGTTAAAGTTGAACCCTCTCGGCTTAATATTAAAAATGCAATAGCCAATGCAGTTGCACCGCTAACCGGTGTTGCCGTAAGAAAAAATATTGATATCAAAGTAGATGTTGATCCGGATCTTTTTATGAATGCCGATGAAAGATTAATAGGACAGGCAATTATTCATCTTACTAGTAACGCAATAAAATTCAGCGCCGAAGAAAAAACGGTTTTTATAAGTTCATCGAGATTTAAGGAAGGAATGATTGAAATAGTTGTCCGTGATGAAGGATGCGGGATCGCTGAAGAAAATCAGCAGAAACTTTTTAGAATTGACCAAAAACTTGTTTTGCCCGGAACAAACGGTGAAAAAGGCAGCGGTATGGGTCTGACTTTAACTAAAGAAATAGTTGAAAAACACGGCGGACAAATTTGGTTTTATACTCAAACCGGCGAAGGCAGCGAATTTCATATTACAATACCCGAAGCAAAAAATTATGTTCTTATTGTTGAAGACGAAGTAAGTGTGCTTGCATTATATAAAAAAGTAATCGAATCTAACTTTTCAAACTTCGAAATAAAAACTGCAAACAACGGGTACGAAGCAATACGAATGATTCGTGAATTTTTACCGACAATGATAATTACCGATCACGACATGCCGCTGATGGACGGAGTGCAACTGGTTGAAGCAATCGGCAAACGAGAATCCGGGAGAAACATTCCCATAATTGTTATTTCGGCAAAGTTAAGCGAAGATTTAAAAAGATCTTATTCAAAACTTGGCGTTGATAAAATAATTGCCAAACCCGCCGACCTTGAAAAACTTATCGAAAACATGAAAGATTTATTATTCCAATCTTAGGTCTTTAAAGAGAGTAAAAATGCCGGTCGAAAATACAAACGGGAAAATTAGTTGGTACGCCCTTTATACAAAACCTCGTCATGAATTTAAAGCGAAGTTATATTTAGAATCGGTACGCATCGAAAATTATTTACCAACTATTACAGCAACAAAAAAATGGAGCGACAGAAAGAAAAAAATTCAAGAACCTATTTTTAGAAGTTATGTGTTTATTAGGACAGACGAAAAAGGCAGATCACGAGCGATGCAAAATCCCGCAATTGTTAGAACTGTTGTTTTCAATGGAAAGCCAGCCACAATACCAGATTGGCAGATTAATAATTTGCGAATAATGCTTGCCGAAAGTCCGGATGTTTTTATTTCAGATAAAATTGAAATAGGCACAAAAGTTAAAATTACATCCGGCCCGTTTACAGATATTATTGGAGTAGTTCAAGAAAAGAATAACGAAACATTTCTTTCCGTATCGATAGATTTACTGCAGAGATCGGTTCTTGTTCGTTTGCCCAAAGAAAGCATAATTAAAATTGTGGAAAACTAAACTTTATCCTTCGATATTTTTTCACTAACTTGCTTCAGATTCTAAACCGTATTTCGAATTAATTAATATCCGACAAAACAAAGATGATTGTTCAAAAAGAACTCAACGAAATATCTATTGGCGAAGAAATTATTTTATTTCTGATGATCAATAAATTTGAGATAAAAACAGCTAAAAACGGCAGACCATATTTGAATCTTGAATTACGAGATAGATCCGCAGTACTACCGGCAAAAGTTTGGGATAAAATAGAAACTTTATCTAAAGATCTTGCCGAGGGAAAAATTGTTAAAGTGGCAGGAGTAATTGAAGAGTTCAACGGATCACCTCAAATAAAAATTGAAAAAATCCGAGTAGCGGTTGAAGATGATAATGTCGGTTCAGAGGATTTTCTTCCAAAATCGAAACGACCGCATGATGAAATGATAAGTGAGTTGGAAAAGGTTATTGAATCGATCAGCAATTCATTCTTAAATGAATTGGTAAAAAAAATTTTTACCGGTGGTAATTTGCAAAGATATATACGGACACCGGCGGGTAAAAGCTGGCATCACGCTTACATTCACGGACTGCTTGAACACACGCTTGAAATAATACGCATCTGCGATTTAATGTGTTCAATTCATCCTGAAGTAAAACGCGAT
>CAZRMG010000036.1:0-11707 GCA_964601095.1 uncultured Melioribacteraceae bacterium
TCGTTCATGTTTTAAATCCTCAGTTAAAATTCCTTTTATTTGTATAATCCGTAATTACCTTTTCGATCTCGCTCATTTTTATTCCATGTCTTTTCCTAAGAATACTTAGAGCCGTTTTACCTGAGAAAGACGAAGGTAATCCAAGTTTCTCTTTGAATACTTCCATAGGTATTTTATGATTAATGCAGACTCGTTCAATCGACATAAAGCCCCGGATATTCAAACCGTTCACGTTTCTATGTTCATGACTATCATTCTTCTTATTAATTAAATGATTATCAGCAGCTTTCTCTTCCATATTTTTTTTAACAACTAAACTGTTTTGCGCTTTATTAATTAGTTTGTTCTCAACTTCGCCTTTTACAGGCTTGATAAAAAACGGAAGAACCATCAATGCAAAACAGACAAATAGAAATACCGCTACAACAGAATTTTTTAATTTCATTTTGTCGAAGAATTTTTTGAACATCACAATTATCATGTCCCAATGAAAAACAATATGAATAATGAGAAGCGCTATGAAAATAAATCCGAGATAAAGATGTATATCGCCCCAGCCGTGGCGGTTCAGCCCAAGAAAAGTTTGTTCAAAATTAGCGCCGAACTTTTCGATCTTTTGCTCGCCGGTTAACAGTACATATTTAATCATAAAACCAATTCCGATAATTGCCGAAAAAATCAAAAGCAAAAGCATATCAATAATTGTATTGATTGTTAATCTGCTGAACATAGTTTTACGATTCATCTGTTAAACACCATATTTTTATTTTATGCATGGTACCATTTTTTGATTGCATCTGCTGTTGCATTAATAATTGGATATGCAATTGGGGATGCGGTTAATAACGGATGAGTTCCAATCTGTAAGTTGTTTATATCGATGTCGGTCATTTTATTTAATATCATGACGGACATAATATTTATCATTTCGCCGACAGAATCACCACCCATGATTTGAGCGCCCATCAAAGTATGCGAGTAAGTTGAGAAAATAAGTTTAACTGTAACTTCGGATGCGCCGGGTAATTTTCCCGGATGACGATCGACAGCTTTTGCAAACCCTATTGTGTAATCCAACGAACGGGCTTTTGCACGTCTTTCGGTAATACCGCTTACGGCAAAAGCTGTTTTGCCTATTTTTGTTGCAAATGAGCCAAGTACGCCGGGGTATTGACGCACAACTTTAATTGAATATAAATTGGAACCTACAATTCTTCCTTCTGCCATTGCCGTTGAAGCAAGCATAATGTTTGAAAATTCACCCGTAAAATAATCGTACTTAGCTGCGCAGTCGCCGATTGCAAAAATATCTTTTTCGGAAGTACGCAAATAAGCGTCAACCAAAATTCCTTTTCCTTCTTCGAAGGATAGACTTAAATTTTTAGCGAGATCAAGATTAGGTTTATATCCGCATGAAACTATTACAAGATCACAGTCCAATTTAGTACCGTCACTTAATTCCACACCCGATACTTTATTGCCGCCGACAATTTTTTTAACACTTTTACCTGTAATAACTTTGCCGCCTTCGCTTTCAATAATTTCTTTTACTTTATTACCAAAATCCTCATCCATGGTTGGGAGTAAAACATCCATCATTTCGACAATTGCAACATCCTTTTTTGCTTTAACCAACTCATCGGCAACTTCAACTCCAATATATCCCCCGCCGAGAATCACAATTTTCTTTGCTTCAATTATTTTTGCTTTTAGATTTTTGAGATATTCCTTGTCTTTAGTTACAAGAAAAACATTTTCTTTATCGGCGCCTTCAATTTTGGGCATAACTGCTTTTGAACCTGTGGCAATTACCAACTTTTCATATTGAATATGTTCGCCGCTTGAAAGCAATATTTGGTGATCTGTTCTGCCTACGGCTTCGTCATTTATCACTTCTATTTGATTAGCTGTTAAAGGTGTATCCGGCAATACATTGTCGGCAACTTCATTCAACGTGAAGAATACATAAGGTATTCCGCAAGGAATCATTGGTTTAGGTTCTTTTCTAATTAACACAATTTTTTTGTTCGGATAAGTGTTTTTTGCCGAAAGTGCACATGTTACTCCTGCTGGTCCGCCGCCAATAATTACAATATCATACTGTTTCATTTTTTTAAGTTCCTTTATGTTTTTCTTATAAGTAGTATTTATTTAAAGCTTGTTAATTATTCATAGAGTGTTATCGTTATTTTTTCCGTTATCCGGAGAGATTTGATAAAACGCGCTGAGTTGTCTTATCATCCTCTGAAGTTCTTTACAATCAGGTAATAATGCCGATTCCGAAATTTTATCTGCCGGCATTTTTTGTAGAAGACGGTCGTATAAATCTTCAACTTCGTCTTCTGCTAACTGCAAAGTAAGGCCTATGTAATCGTAAACTTCCTGTTCTATTTTTTTCAGTTCGTGTATAGTTTTCAGTTCTCTAATTACAATTTCTTTAAATAGTGAAAGTGTTTGGCAAATCTCAACCGGTTCAAAACCTTCTGCAAATCTTCTTAGCGCGATATCATCTATATATTGAATCATAAGACTTCTATCGCCGCTGCGTACAGTAGCCATTAACAAATGATAGAGAGTACTTATGTAACATTGGAAATCGTTGGCATCTAATTTTTTGTAGCGCGCAAACTTATCGCGATTTACATCGGAATTAATTTGCCCAATAATTAATGGGAGTATAAAATCTTTCTTTTCAGTTAATGCTTCATAAATAATCAAATTTATTCTTCTCGCCACTCGATGAAGAGCGGCTTCGTTTTTTAACCGCCATTCATCCGGATGACTTTTTAATTTTTCAAGGAGAAATAAAAGCCGTCTATTAATATGAAATCTTGGCGCAGGTTCCCATCCCAAAGATTTACGCGTAAAGCTTGAATCGACATCCAGCTTTTTATCTATGTATTTAATCATCCAGAATTTTTCGAACGGTTCATCGCAGAAAAAATGGAAATATTTCAATATCCTTTTTGCTGCCAAACCCGGATACGCAAGAAACTTAGGAATATAAATAGGTTTGAATGTTCTACCAAAGAAATATGAAACTGCAATCTTATATAATTCTTTGTGCGAAACAGAACCATCCGGGCTTGCGTTATAGATAGCGTACTTTTCAAGCTCGTCTGATTTCTTAATTATTGTCCGAATTAAGGAAACAATATCTTGAACATGTATATAAGGAATTGCGGATTCGCCTTTACCGGCAAGTATTCTCGAATCAATTTTTCGTGATAACCATGTTGAAAGAAATTTATAAAGGGGGGCATATTCACACCAATCGCTGTAAACTGCAGCAAATCTTACAATGGAACATGGGAAGAAATTTGAATATTCTTTAACGAAACTTTCACCTATTTTTTTACTGCGCGCATAAGCGAAATCGGCATCGGGTGAAGTTTGTTCGTTTATCAATTCTCCGTTTTGCGGAAAGTTGCACGCCGCCAAAGAGCTTGCGAAAATAAATCTTTTAACATTTATCCCTTTCGCAAATTCAAGTATGTTTTTTGTTCCTTCAATATTTGTACGCTTATATTCGGCATTATCGTTATAAGTGAAATCGTAAAATGCTGCAAGATGTATAATAAAATCTGCGCCGCCGTTATCATTAATAAAATTTTTCACTTCGTTAAGTGTATCCCGGTTTGCAATATCGCATTGAATCCATTTAATATTTTTATGATAAGGTATGTTGGATTCTTTCCTTGATCTACGCGCGATTGCGTAAACTGTAAAATCTTCTTTAACATTTTCTAAAAGCATTCTTCCGATAAAACCGCTTGCACCTGTTATTATTATTGAAGGATAATTATTCATCCTTAACCTCTACAATATTTTTTGTTTTTTTGTAAAAGTATAGAATGATAAGACCCATCAGAAAATCAGAGATGCCTGAAAGTATTATTACAATTAAAGGATTAATGAAGATTGCATAGCTGAATAGAAATATTGTTGCTATTAATTTTACAACGATTGAAAAAATCACAAGGCATTCAAAACGTTTGGAATTATATGCAGCCATTACGTAACCAACAGCCATTGCGATATGAAATACACCACCTTGCGAGCGGAAGAATCGTTCATTACAAAATTCGTAGCCCAAAGATTTCATAAATGAATCGGGCATAATTATTAAACCAATACCGACAGACAGCGAGTGCAGAGCTACAAGCCACAGAAAAAACGATAGTATTTTTTCGTAATTAAATGATTTCATCACTAAATCTCTTTTTTATTATATAGAAGAATTCCGAGTCCTTTGCTATAACCGCTTCGTGCTGCAATTACATCGCACTTAACTTTGAAAAGAAAATATATTGGGCGCGTTTCATTTAATAATGATTCATAATTGCCCTGCCCTTTCGATATTACCAGATCTGCTTCGCGGTATATTTCCAAAAACTCTTTCATGCATTCATTTAAATCCGTTCCGGCAATTGTACTGCCGCTTTCAATTACTTCGCATAGTTTATCAATTTCCAAATATTTAGCATCTTCAAGAGTAATATCATTTAAAACAGGTTTTGAACGAACAGCAAAAACAACTTTTTTAGGAAGCAGTTCATTAATTAAAAATTTATCGAACAGGGCTTCTTCGTAATTATCGCCTATATAAAGAATAGTTTCAGCTTTCCGCAAATCATCTTTGAATTTTGGAAGAGATGATAAATCAATATTATTAGAAGCAATCCTATTGATTTCATATTCGATATCAAAATTCGGGTTGGCTGCAAAATCAATTACATTACCGATAATTGCTGCACGCATTGCGGTATCAAGCTTATCGCAGGAACCTTCAATCATCATCTTCAAAAACATATTATACTTTTCAGCTTTTCTTATATTCTCTTCTTTAACTTTCTTATACGGATTTTCTTTACCATAGTATTTTTCAACTATTAACTGCATCTTTTTCGAAAATTTTGGTGCACTGCAGTCGCCGTTAATTTTTACTGCTTCTGCGCAGACATCTTTTATAATTTTTAGTTGAAGTTCTTTATTTCCGTCAGCAAAAAGCGATGCCGAATTATATGCTTGTTTGATTATGCACGGAACACAAGCCGGGTCGAAAAACATTATTTAATACTCCATCAGTCGTTGAATAAAATATTCTATTATATTGCGTTTAATTGAGCAGCCTCGGTTACGGTATAAAATTTCTTACCGCTAAATTCTATTTCTTTAATCATTTGACTGCTCAAAAGTTTACTCAATATTTCACTTTCGATATTACTTTTTATAAAATTTTTAACTGCATTAACTTCCACTGGGTGCAAAGAAAGCAAACCGAGTAATTCGCTTTCAAAATCGTCGGTTGCAAAAAACTCTGCACTTTCCGGACAGCACAACAAAACCGAATTATTTAATACTTCTTGAATTCGTGCAGATATTTTTGTTAATGTTGCCGCGTCCGGACTAACGGCATAAGTTTCAGCGGAAGGATACATAGGTGTAATAAAGTATGATTTATCACGCTTTATTGTTTTTAAATAGTTTGATAATTCAACTATTTCCTCATCGTTGTCGTTTACATTTTTGATTAAAGTTGTTTCCGTTACTAATGATCCGTTAAAGTCTTTCGAGAACTGTTTTACACCGTCGAGAATTAAATTGAAATCAAGTTTTCTATGAGGACGATTCAATTTCATCCATGTTTCTTCATTCGCTGTATCAACTTTAACAGATACATAATCAGCGTACATTAAATTCTGCCTTACGTCGTCATTCCACAGCAGTGATGAATTTGTAAACACAGCTATTTTATAACCGAACTCGCGAAGCAGGGTGATTTCTTGCGCCAGACTTGAATCAAGAGTCGGTTCGCCGCTGCCTGCAAAAACTATGTAATCAATCTTCTTATTATTAATTTTTAATTCTTCTAATTTTTTGCGGACAGATAAATGAAGTTCATACGGCGACAAACAATAATTTGTACAAACCGAGCAGCATGTTTTTTTACCGGAGGGACAATAAATACAATTATATGAACAAGCATTTTGCTTGATATTGTTTATACCCAGCACTAAACCCAATCTTCTTGAACGTACCGGTCCAAAAACAACTTTGCATTTAAGCGATTTATTTAAGATGCTCTTTTCAAGTTTCCTGCAAATAACATCTGCTTTTTGCCGTAACCAGTTCTTTATTCCCATAAACATGATTTTTTTCTCCAAAAAAGGATTATAAATCATCTTTGTTTATACTAATTTCATTCCAAAATAAAACTTCGTTTTTGGACAATTTTGTTAATATTCCTCTCTAAAAATTTGGCGACATTGCAATAATCATTGCAGACATTGCATTTGTGCAAATCTTAGCGTAATTTTGCAATGGTTTTTAAAGAGGTTATATGAAAGAAGTTCAACAGATTATTGATAAAAATAAAGAAGCTGTTATTATACCTGACGGCATCGCTGTAATCAGCAAAGATTTAAAAATAATTGTTTTTAACGAAGCTGCTTCAAGAATAAGCGGTTACAGCGAAGACGACATTATAGGAATAGATTGCAAAATTCTTTTTAGAGAATGCACGGATGATATAAAATATATTTCAGAATCTTTGACAAGCAATAGAGTTTATACAAATCTTGCTATTAATATCACGGACAAAAAAGGTAATGTTAAAAATGTCCTTTCGTCAATTACGCCCATAACAAAAGATGATTTCGTTTTAAGTGTTGTATTTGTTTTTAGAGATACAAAAGAAATGCTTTCCCTATCAGATGAACTTGAGGAAAGAACTATTGAACTCATAGATCAAAAAAACAAACTTGATGCTATTTTCAACAGCAACATTGAAGGTACTTTTACAATTGATAATGATTGGAATGTTACATCATTCAATACCTCTGCCGAAAAAGTAACAGGTTATAAAAAATCAGAGGCAATCGGCAAAAAATGCTGGGATATTTTTAATTCGTCTTTGTGCCGCAACGGATGCCATATGGAACAGACTATGCAGAAAGGTAAAAGAATGATTGGAAACGAACTCGAAATTTTACACAAGAGCGGCAAAAAAATTCCAATTCGCGTTAATTCCGGCATTCTATTAAACAACAAAAATGAAAACATCGGCGCTGTAGAAACTTTTATTGATATATCAGAAATAAAAAACCTCTCCGCACATCTCAACGATTTTTTTAAATATGAAAACATCGTAGGACGAAACAAAGAGATAAAGCAAATTACATCGGTGTTGGAGAGCGTATCGCAAACAGACAGCACAGTTTTAGTAACCGGCGAAAGCGGAACAGGGAAAGAATTAGCTGCGCGCGCAATTCATTTAAACAGTTCAAGAAGAACCGGTCCTTTCGTTGCAGTTAATTGCAGTGCATTTGCGGAATCATTAATTGAAAGCGAATTGTTCGGACATGAAAAAGGAGCATTCACCGGTGCAATAAAAAATAAAATTGGCAAATTTGAACTCGCGCAAGGAGGCACTTTATTCCTTGATGAAATAGGCGATCTTTCAACTGCTGTTCAAACAAAATTATTAAGAGTTCTGGAAACGCGGGAATTTGAAAGAGTAGGCGGAAATAAATCGATTAAAATGGATGCAAGAATTATCGCTGCAACAAATAAAAATTTGAACGAAGAAATATCTTCCGGCAAATTTAGAGAGGATTTATTTTATAGAATAAATGTAATCAATATTCATTTACCGCCACTTAGGGAAAGAATGGACGATTTACCTTTACTTGTAAATCATTTTATAGAGAGCTTCAATAAAAAGTTTAATAAAAACATAAAACAATTTTCATCGTCAGCTTATGATATTTTAATGGATTACAATTGGGCAGGCAACATCCGTGAGCTAGAGAATGTTATTGAGCATTGTTTTGTTTTGTGTAACGGCAACATAATTCAAGTTGAATGCCTTCCTAAAAGATTGAGAGAACCTTCAAACAAAAAAAACGAGACGGTAAAGATATCGGCACCAAAAGGTTTTCATGAAGCGGAGAAAGACTTAATAATCTCAGTTTTAGAAAAAAATAATTGGAACCGTACAAAGGCAGCTAAAGAATTAGAAATAGATACATCTACTCTTTGGCGAAAAATGAAAAAATTTGATATAACTAGATAAAAAAAAAAGCTCGAATATGATTTGTATTCAAGCTTTTTAGTGCTGCCCCGTCAGGGGTCGAACCTGAACTCTTCTGATCCAGAGTCAGACGTGTTGCCAGTTACACCACGGGGCATTATTTACACGTAAAATATACTTAACGGCAAATAGATTATCAATCAAACCACGATTATTTACAATATTCATTTATATATTTTATTTAATTCTGGTACAAAGTATGATAATACTTACTTAAATTGTACTTGATTTCATAAGATTGTCTAAATAATTTTATCTAAGACAAAATAGAAGAATACCATGAAGACAAAAGTTATACTTATACTAACGTTTACATTATTCACTTTCATAAGTTGTACTCTCAAGGATGGTGAAACTGAGGTTGGCGTTGAACCTATAGTAACTGATAAAAATTCTACTATCACAGGACAAGTATTGGATCATGTTACTTCAAAACCAATGGAAAATGTAATTGTCAAAATAGCGGGGCTTTCGACATCTGCATCCAATACAATAACTGATTCAAATGGCGAATATGAATTTGAAATAAAAATTCAAGATGCAACAACTATTAGTATTATAGCTGAAAAAGATGGTTATATGGCTGATACAGCTTCAGCTAATATTGCCCCCGGTAAAACTGTCACAATACGCAGTTTAAGATTGACACAAAAATCCAGTGATCTTCCGATAATCTCTGATAAAGCAGCTTCTATTTATCTATTTTCACAATCAACTGAAAAACTTGGAATAAAAGAAAGTGGTGATATTGAAACCGCGCTTGCAACATTTCAAGTAATTGATTCTACCGGAATTGCGATCAACGATACTCGTGCAGTTGAAGTTGAATTTAAAATTATCGCAGGTCCGGGCGGCGGAGAATTTTTATATCCTACAAAATTAAGAACCAACGATCTCGGGCAGGCAACAACTTCTATAACAACCGGAACAAAAGCGGGTGTAGTTCAGGTCATGGCAGAAATTATAAAAGAAAATATTATTATTAGATCTAAACCCATCTTCTTCACAATTTATGGCGGCTTTCCGGTTCAAGAAAGATTTGCTGTAGCTTGTCCAAAATTAAATTATTCATACTGGGGTGTAATGAATGAAGAAATAGAATTTACAGCTCTTATAGGTGATAAATATTCAAATCCTGTTAGGCCGAATACTGCGGTATATTTTAGTACTTCCGAAGGCGTAATAGGCGATTTTGTTTATACAGATGTTTTAGGAAGAGCTACTTCAACATTAGCAACATTTGGTGCGCCATCACATCCTATTTATGGAGCTGGCTATTTTGTTGTTACAGCTCAAACTTCTACCGAAAATGCGGAAGTTATTTCAACTGAAACTTTAAGATTACTATCTTCACATCCGATAATATCGAATGTGTCTCCTACTACCTTCGATATTCCAAACGGCGGAAGTGAAACTTTTACTTTTACAGTAATGGACTTTAACGGAAATCCTATTTCGTCCGAACATACTATTTCTTTTTCTACACAAGGAGGTTTAGCCGCCGATCCAGGTTTTAAAGTCCCCGATGCACTTTTCGTTGGTCCTGGCGTATCTGAATTTACATTTTCTGTAGGCGATGCAAATGCAGAAGAGATAAAACCGACAAAATCTTCTGTACAAATAAATGTATCAGGTCCTTTTGGAACATTTTCTTACACTATCACAGGACAATCCGAATAAAATTTCTTAAAACCGGCTAATGCCGGTTTTTCTTTATTCAAAACCATGAAAAGAAAATATCAAATACTCCTTTATTTTTTTTTAGTACTTAAATGCTTTGGGCAGAATCTTAATTCGAATCCCCAAATACATATTTTTAAAGCTGCTAATTCTTTTTCGATTAATGATGGGAGTATTTTTTTTGTAACAGATTCAGATAAAAGTGAAATAGTAAAACTTGACACACTCGGCAATCTCATAAAAGTTATTGGCGGATTCGGCTGGCAAGAATCTTCATTCGACTATCCTTCCGATATTTTTGGAAGCACATTGAATGTTTATGTTGCTGACATGAACAACGACCGTATTCAAATTTTTGATAAGGATCTGAATTTCTTATCATCTATTAAAGGTAACAATCAAAATTACGATTACTCATTCAGGTATCCTTCATGCGTTTCTGTTTCCAATCAAGGAGATTTATTTATTCTTGATTCCGACAACACAAGAATACTTAAATATAATTTGCGCGGAGAATATCTATTGCAAATCGGCGGGTTCGATGCAGGCAATTATTCATTATCTAACCCAATAAAATTCGCATTAACACAAAACGAAAATGTTCTTGTTATCGACAATAATGATTTGGTATTATTCGATCAGTTTGGGAACGGTATTTCTAAAACACATTTGGATTTTAATCCTGTAAATATAAATTCGACATATTATGGTGTTACCTTAACAGACGGTAAAAATGTTTATTACTCAAATGCAGATTCTAAATATGAAAGCGATTCATTCAAAATGTTTACGCCGGCTTCTGAAATGAACGTCAAAGACGCATTATTGTTCAAATCAAAACTTTACATTCTTACTCCAAATTCAATACAGATTTTTTTATTAACCGAATAGTCGTTTGAGATTGAAATTACGTTACAGAATAATATTATTCAGCGTTTTATTTATTTGGTTTGTTGGTATTTTTTCGAAAATTCTTATTAGTATTAATGAATATTTTGTTTATTTATTCCCATTTCTCAAACAGAGTTATTCTATTGTCTGCCATCAAGAAAGCAGTAAATTGATTTCAATAAATGGATTTGAAACATTTGTTTGCGCTAGATGCACGGGGATATATTTCGGATTATTAATTGTATCGGCCGTATCAATATTTATAAAAACAATTAGCAAAATTCAATTAAGATTTTTTCTTTTAATTTCGTTACCTATGCTTTTAGATGTTACATTTACTTCAATCGGATTATATGAATATTCAAAATACACAGCATTTATTACAGGCTTGCTTTTTGGTTCAGCCGGATTTTCATATTTTTACAACGGTTTGAGCGAATTACTTATCGAATTACAGACAAGGAAATAAAGTGAAAAAGTATCTATCCCCTTTTGTGTGCGGCTTTGGTGCAGGCGTATTGCAGATTGTACCTGTTGCAAAAAGTTTTTCATGTTGTTTTATTATTTCTCTTGCGGCTTTCTTATCTTTAATGCTTGATCAAAAAGCAAAGAACAGCAGTGCTCTTATCCCAATGAAGAAGGGTTTGATTTTCGGATTGATAACCGGTTTATATGCTGCGCTTTTCGGAAGCACATTCGATATTATGATAACTTTAATAACAAGATACAACGACATAATTGCAATTTATCCCGAACTTCAAAAAATTATTGTTACTCTTCCAATAACCGAAGAAGTACAAAAAGAATTTATGGCTCTTTTCCAAGATGTCAGAAAAGATATATTAAGCTATGGATTTTCTTCGATATACACCTTCTCGATTATAGTCAACAATCTCGTTGTTAATTCAATTTTTGGAATTGTTGGCGGTCTTGTTAGCGTTCAAATAATAAACAAAAAGAATTTTAACCAGGCAGAATAAAATATGGTATCGGCTATAATTTTTGCGGCGCATTTAATTTTTGCTTGTATAATTTTTACTA
>CAZRMG010000036.1:11717-12836 GCA_964601095.1 uncultured Melioribacteraceae bacterium
ATCCGGGTTCATAAATCTTGCTTTAATTGTTATACTTTTTGCTGTCGGCTGGTCGATAACAACTTCGCTCGTTAAACTTGTTTTTGAACCTCAGGGTTTAGGTTTATATTACAATAGTGACGATATAGCACTTACATTGTTATCAATTATCGAAATTCTTTTTTACAAAATTTATTACGGAAACGATAAAGCGGCTATTGAAGACGGTACGGAAAAATTATAACAACTGTTTGTTCAATTTGTTTTGCGTTGCGCGGAAGCGGTTCAAACCGCCACTGTCTTAACGAATTTATTGAAGTTAATTCCAGTCTTGCATCGGCTTTAATTAAAGGAAATATTTTGCCCACAGTTCCATCAGGTAAAATCGTAAATCTTAATTTAACATCAATTTCTTTAGAAACACCTTCGGGATATTCAGGAAGATTGTAACTGTAAATTTTTCTTGTTCCTTTACCGCCGAAATCTATTTCGAAACCGAAACCGCCCTCTCCTTCTCCTGCTAATTCACTGCCTTTGGTTTTATTATCTTTCGCGCTGATAGGTTTAACATTATCTGCGTCGGATGTTTCTTTGTTCTTCTTTTTATCTGCCGGTGTTATAATATTTTCTTCGTCTTTATTCTTCGTCTCGGGCAACTCAACCTTCTTTTGCTCTTCTTTCTTTACCGGTTGTTTTTCTTCTTTTAGAATATCTTTTTCTGTTTTTTGATCAACACCAACAGGCCCTGGACTTCCCATGCTTAACCCCGAACCAAATCCGATTGTAACATATTCCGAATCATCAATATCAACTGAAAAATTGATCAGCATGAAAATCAATAAAAGCAGAATATGAAATGCCACCGAAAATAAATATGATATATTTTTAGGATTATTATAAAACATTAGAACGTTTCTTTTTCAGTTTCAATTGTAAATTTATCAATCCCTATCCCCTTCCATCTGCTGGCGCAATACTGCCAAAGCCATAGTTTTTAACTGGGAGACCCTTGATACACTTACATCCAATACCGCAGCTATTTCCTTCAGGGTCAACTCCTCATAATAATAGAGCGCAAGTACTAATCTCTGCCGTTCCTCCAGGGATTCTATAGCTGTACTAAGATATTGGGTCTGTTCG
>CAZRMG010000037.1:0-6219 GCA_964601095.1 uncultured Melioribacteraceae bacterium
CAAGAAATAATTAATACAAGTATCCAGAATCAAGTATCAAGTTTATAGTTTAACCATCAAAAAAATCTTACAAGGAGAAAATTGATGAGTTCTCACGAAACACCAACACAAAGCGGGTTACCCTCAAACGCTTATACCGAATTAAAACCAGGCGAAGAATACAAACCGATTATGTCGCCGCATGTTTCATTCCCGGAAGTTACACCGTACTCGGTTGTAACGGGACTAATAATGGCTGTACTATTTTCTGCGGCAGCGGCATATCTCGGTTTAAAAGTAGGACAAGTTTTCGAAGCCGCAATTCCAATTGCAATTCTCGCAGTTGGTTTATCAACTCTTTTAAAAAAGAGCGGTGCGATGGGGCAGAATGTAATTATCCAATCAATCGGTTCAACGTCGGGCTCTGTTGTAGCGGGCGCAATTTTTACTTTGCCCGGAATTTATATTCTGAATCTTGAAGCTACATTTTTCCAGATGTTTTTTGCTTCCTTGCTCGGCGGCTTTCTTGGAATTTTATTCTTAGTACCGTTCAGAAAATATTTTGTAGCCGAAATGCACGGCAAACTTCCATTTCCGGAAGGGACAGCTACAACCGAAGTTTTGGTTGCCGGAGAAAAAGGCGGCACACAAGCTTTGATTCTTGTTCTAGCCGGAACAATCGGCGGCATTTATGATTTTCTAATTTCCACTTTCGGAACATGGGCTGAAATTTTCACTTCAAGGGTTGTCGGAGTCGGCGAGGTATTGGCCGATAAGTTCAAGCTTGTTTTTAGATTAAACACTAGCGCTGCAGTTGTCGGCTTAGGCTATGTAATCGGTCTAAAATACTCAACCATAATTGTTGCCGGATCATTCCTTTCATACTTTGTTCTAATACCGGTTATTTCTTATTTCGGCGGGCATTTAACAGTTAATGTTGGTTCAAGCGCAACTACACTTATAAAAGATATGTCAGCCGAACAAATCTTTCAACATTATGTTCGGCACATAGGTATTGGTGCAATTGCTATGGCGGGATTTATCGGAATTGTGCGTTCGTCAAAAGTAATTCGTTCAGCCATTTCGCTGGCAATAAAAGAAATATTCAGCGGCAAATCTGTTGAAGCATCTATGATAAGAACACAGCGCGATTTGTCGATGAAAATAATTGTCGGCGGAATTGTATTAACAGGTATAGTTATATTCATTTTCTTCTTGCTCGGCGTTGTAACAAATATAACTCATGCTTTAGTGGGCTTATTAATTGTGATGATAATGTCGTTCTTGTTCACAACAGTTGCGGCAAATGCAATCGCAATTACCGGCAACAACCCCGTCTCCGGGATGACTTTAATGACATTGGTTCTTTCATCAATCATTTTAGTTTCAGTTGGATTATCCGGGCCCACTGGAATGGTCTCTGCATTAATTATCGGCGGAGTTGTTTGTACAGCTTTATCTGTTGCGGGCTCGTTTGTAACGGATTTAAAAATCGGATACTGGCTTGGTTCGTCTCCTTACAAACAAGAAGGATGGAAATTTTTAGGAACAATAGTTTCAGCCGCAACAGTTGTATGGATTATTGCTTTGCTCGATAGAATTTACGGATTTGCCGGTGGCGGATTGCCCGCACCTCAAGCAAATGCAATGGCAGCAGTAATACAACCATTGATGTCGAATCAACCCGCACCATGGATGCTTTATATTGCCGGTGCTGTTGTTTCGCTAATTCTCGTGATGGTTAATGTACCGGCGCTTGCATTCGCATTGGGAATGTACCTTCCGCAAGAAATAAACACTCCTTTGCTTGTCGGCGGATTGATAGCGCATTTTGTTTCCACGCGAAGCAAAGATGAAGCATTAAATAATGCTCGCCGCGAAAGAGGAACTTTAATTGCGTCCGGGTTTATTGCGGGCGGCGCATTAATGGGCGTTGTGAGTGTTATTATTAAAGCGGTCCTAAAAGAAAATAATCTACCCGATTGGTTCATGACTGCTTGGGCTGAATCAAACTCAGCAGAAGTTTTAGCGTTTGTGATGTTCTCATTACTTTGCGTTTATGTTATATGGGATTCAATGAGAGCGAAGAAAGAATAATATGCTTTTATTATATTGAAAATTGAAAGAAGCCCCCTGCAATTAAGGGGGTTTATATTTTACCCACATTTAAAATTAAATAAAGTGGAACAGAAATAAATTAATTTCCTAATTTTCCCGCCTCAAATTTATGGGGGAGTAATGAAAACA
Organism: uncultured Melioribacteraceae bacterium; assembly: GCA_964601095.1. Classification (GTDB taxonomy): domain Bacteria; phylum Bacteroidota; class Ignavibacteria; order Ignavibacteriales; family Melioribacteraceae; genus JAEWUC01. The sequence goes on from CAZRMG010000037.1 coordinate 2,227, forward strand.
AAATCTATTTTATCAGTAATAATAACGGTGTTAATTATGCAATTAACTTTTGGGCAGAATACAGAACGCAAAGACGTTCCGGAAAAATTAAAATGGGATAATTCAATTCTTTACAAATCTGTTGATGATTGGCAGAAAGACCGCGAATCAATTGAAAAGCAAATCGATCAGTTGAAAAATTATAGAGGAAAAATGGGTGAAAGCGCGGATAATTTTTACGCGGCTCTTAAACTCTATTTCGATATTTATAAAAGTTATTATAAACTTTCTGATTATTCATTCCGCCTTGCCGATGAAGACGTACGCATTACTGCTAACCAGGCATTAAACCAACAGGCAACAACACTCGGTACTAAATTCGGTGAAATCTCGTCTTTTATTAATCCAGAAATACTCAGTATTGACGAAGACAAGATTAAAAAATTTTTTGATGAGAAAAAGGAACTTTCCGAATTCAGGGTTTTTGTAAATGATATTCTAAGGTTACGCAAGCATACATTAACCGCACGTGAAGAAGAAATTCTTGCAAGCGCCGGATTAATTACAAGCACACCGGGCGAAGTGTACGGAATATTTGACAACGCTGAAAGACCGAATGCGAAAGTAAAATTATCAACCGGCGAAGAAATTGAATTAAATTCTTCAGCATATACAAAGTATAGAACAGTTCCTAACCGCGATGACCGTGAACTTGTAATGCGTTCAACTTTCGAGAATTATAAAAAATTCCAAAATACTATCGGCGCTAATCTAGTAGGTAAATTACACGCGGATTATTTCTATGCAAAAAACAGAAAGTACAACACTGTACTCGAAAGCGCATTGAACGCAAATAATATTCCGGTTTCCGTTTATGAAAATTTAATTAACCAAATTCACAAAAATCTGCCGACACTGCATCGTTTCTTAAAATTAAAAACCAAAATGCTCGGCGTTGACAAGCTTCATTATTATGATCTTTATACTCCGCTTGTAAAGTCTGTTGATTTGAAATTTTCGGTTGAAGAAGGTCAACAATTATTGCTGGATGTTTTCAAGCCGATGGGCGATGAATATGTTAAAACGGTAAAAAAATCATTCGATGAAAATTGGATAGACTATATCCCTACAACCGGCAAAAGAAGCGGCGCGTATTCTTCCGGTGCGGCTTATGATTATCACCCGTACATTTTGATGAACTGGACCGACGATTACGAATCTGTTTCCACACTCGCTCATGAACTCGGCCACACAATGCACAGCTATTTCTCAAACAAACATCAGCCCTTTGTTGATGCTCAATATTCAATATTTGTCGCTGAAATTGCCTCTACTCTAAATGAAAATCTTCTCAATAATTATATGGTTAACAAAGTTAAAACCGATGATGAAAAACTTTACTTGCTCGGTTCATATCTCGATTTGTTGAGAACTACAATTTTCCGTCAAACATCTTTTGCGGAATTTGAATGGGAAATTCATAAAAAAATCGAGAATGGCGAGCCGTTAACCGGCGAAGATATGAGCAATATTTACTACGGCATTGTTAAAAAATATTACGGCAATGATGAAGGTGTTTGTGTTGTCGATCCTTACATTGCATACGAATGGGCTTATATTCCTCACTTCATAAATTACAATTATTATGTCTATCAATATTCAACATCATTGATTTATGCTACGGCTTTCGCTGAAAAAATAATTAATAAAGGTCAACCCGAAGTTGATAAATTCTACACAATATTGAAAGGAGGGTCTTCTGAATATCCGATTGATCTAATTAAAAAGGCAGGAATTGACCCGATGTCATCGGAAGCTTTTGATTTGACGATGGCAAGAATGAATAAAGTTATGGATCAGATGGAAGAAATATTAAATAAGAAAAAATAGTTTTGTGAACAAACCTTGAAGGTCGCAGAGACCTTCAAGGTTGTATTAGTTTGGTAATCTAAAATTTTTCTCCTTTTGCTTCTCGCAAGTGACTTCCAACAGATCGAATGCGTCCCCACATCGAAATAAAGAACAATAAAATTCCCATCACTTGTAGAACGGAGAAAATTGTTAAAGCTGTCTTCAATAAGTTATCTGCCGGGATAAAAGCATAAATAATTTGGCAGATAAATCTGGCTGCGGTTGAAAGCGTAATTATAAAATAAGTTGCGAGGATTAGATTGGGTTTATATAGTTTATCGTTTTTTTCTGCGCGTGGAAAAAACCAAAGAGCCACACCCATAATCATCATCATTACCGAACCGACAAGAATGATATGTGTGTGCGCTGAAACTAAATCCGGCTGCGGCCATTGATTAAAATGATTACGCATTATTAACATATATAACCCGGTTAGAATACCGGTCATTAAAAATATTATACTGGTTTTTATAAAATATCTTACTGTGGAAAACATAATTTATCCCCATGTAATTTCTTAAAACAAATATTTTTTTAGAGTTAATGCTGATAGCTGATGTTGAAAATAAGGATAAACGAAATATTTGGAAAGTAATATGACTGGAAAAGTATTTTAAAAAAGATCATGTTTAAAACAAAAAACCCCGTCACTGACGGGGGTGTAAATTTCGGGTCAACAAGCCCTTTCTTACTAATTTATTTTTAATCTTTTAAGCGCTAAACCTATTGCGGTTTCAATAGAATATCTTTCATCCAAGTAATCAAGCACAAGATGCAAAAAATTTTTTCTCTCTTTACTTGGAATTAATACCCCGTAAAATGCTGCCGTCAATTCATATATTTTATTCATAACAATTACTCAATGATTCTACTTACATTATCGTAAAGTTTGAGTAATTTTAAAGTAACTTTTAAAAAATAATTTTACGGGATTATGAAACTTGAAGATGTTCGCGGGTTATTTCCGCATCTTGCAACAGACCAAATATATTTTAATCATGCTGCGTTGGGTCCTTGGTGTAAGCCGGCAATCGATCGGGTTAATGAATATGCGGCTCAGCGAAGCGGGGGAAGAATTGAAAATTTTCCAATCACTTTAAAATGGAATGCTTCGGCAAAAGAGAAGCTTGGCGGACTGATAAATGCTTCGCCGGATAGAATCGCATGGATAGATAACGTTTCCAACGGTTTGAATATTCTTGCCCAGGGAATTAAATGGCAAAACGGCGATAGAATTATTTTAAATGATAATGAGTTTCCATCCAATATTTACCCTTTCTTAAACTTAAAACCGCTCGGTGTTGAAATTGATATCTTGAAAACTCGAAACGGCATTTTTGATTTGCGGGATATTGAAAAAGCTGTTACAACAAAAACAAAATTGGTTTCTATAAGTCACGTTCAATTTTTATCCGGCTATCGTGCAGATATTGATTCTATTGGGGAGTATTGCAGAAGTAAAGGAATTATATTTTGTGTTGACGCTATTCAATCTGCCGGTGTTGTGCAAATTGATGTCCAAAAATCTAATATAGATTATCTTGCAGGCGGCTCACAAAAGTGGTTGATGTCTTCACAGGGACTTTCATACATTTATTTAACAAAGGAACTCCAATCAAGAATTGAACAAAAATTTGTTGGTTGGACTTCCGTAAAAGACTCGTGGAATTTACTCGATTATAATTTAACGCTTCGAGACGGCGCTGATAGTTTTCAGAACGGAACCATGAATCAACTCGGCGTTTCTATATTTGAAGCCGTTATGAATATATTTATTGATTTCGGAATGCCGAATGTTGAGCGCAGAATTTTAGAGAATACAAATCATCTAATTGATAGATTAGTGGAAATGGGATTTGATCCGATTCTGAAAAATATTCCTGATAAAAATAGAGCCGGAATTGTTTCTTTCAGGCATGACAAAGCCCAGAAAATTTTTGAAGAACTTGAAAAGAAAAGAATATTTACTGCCGTACGCGAGGGTATGCTGAGAATATCCCCTCACTTTTATAATACAAAAGATGAAATTGATAGTTTGATTGATGAAATGAAGAAAATTAAATGTTAAAAAAGAGACGCGTTTTTACGCGTCTCAACACGAAA
>CAZRMG010000037.1:6319-12738 GCA_964601095.1 uncultured Melioribacteraceae bacterium
TATCTCCTTAAGAATTTCATTACCGCAATTTTAGACGACCGAGTATTCAATCGGTTCATTTTAATACATATTGAAAATCGACTAATTCCTTATAAAATTCAACAATTCCTCGGTTTTTTGTTTCAAAAGTTTTTCATCCGCCTTAGCTTCTACATTCAACCGAATTAGTGGCTCTGTATTACTCATTCTTACATTAAAACGCCAATCCTCATAATCAACGCTCAAACCGTCAAGTTCGTCTATTTTGCCGTCGCGGTACTTCTCTTTTAACAATTTAATTTTTTCTGCACCGTTCGAAACGGTTGAGTTGATTTCGCCGGAACAAGGATATGCTTTTATCATTTGCCCAACCAATTCGGAAAGTTTTGCGTTTTCTTCCGACATCAATTGTATTGTTAAAAGAAACGGTATCAATCCGCTATCGGAGTAAAAATTATCTCTAAAATAATGATGTGCGCTCATTTCACCGCCGTAAATCGAATTTACTTCGCGCATTTTTTGTTTTATGAAAGCATGACCGCTTTGCGAAACAACTGCAATTCCGTTTGCTTTTTTTACTTCGTCGATAGTATTCCATGTTAAACGCGGGTCATGAACAATTTTTTCACCGGGATTTGTTTTTAGAATAGATTTAGCGAGAAGCGCTACGATATAATATCCTTCAATAAAATTTCCTTTTTCGTCAAAAAAGAAGCATCGGTCGTAATCGCCGTCCCATGCAACGCCGAGGTCAGCATTATGTTTTTTAATTGCGTCAATTGTCGGCTGGCGGTTTTCGGGAAGTAAAGGATTTGGTACTCCGTTCGGAAAATTTGAATCTGGCTCGTGAAATACTTTTATCATTTTTATCGGTAAATATTTTTCCAGAACATCCAATGCGGGACCAACGCAACCGTTTCCGGCGTTAACGACAACTTTATAAGGTTTAATAATTTTTGCGTCGTAAAATTTTTGGAGGTTGGCAATAAATTCATTCATAATATTTTTTTGAACAACCTTGCCTTTAATTGCGGAAGTAGTGCCAAGTTGATCATTTATAATCATTTGTTCAATCTCGTTTAAGCCGGAATCGTACCCGAATGGAACCGAGCCCTTTTTAACAAATTTTAATCCGTTGTATTCCGGTGGATTATGGCTTGCCGTAATCATAATGCCGCCGTCGGCGTTCAAAAATGGTGTTCCGAAATAAATCATTTCGGTTCCGCATAAACCCAAATCTATTACATCGCAGCCTGCATCCGTTATGCCTTTTGCGAGTGCTTCGGAAAGTTCAGGCGAGGATTTCCGCACATCCATTCCAATTAAAATTGATTTTGCTTGTAAATATGTAACTATTGCTCTACCAATTTTATAAGCCAAATCCGGGTTCAGGTCTGCCGGCACCTTGCCTCTTATATCATATGCTTTGAATGAAGGGATTTTATTCATCACATCTCCGATTGTTTTACGTAAAAATAATGAAATTATGTTAACGGGGCATTATTTAGGTAGTATTTATGAAATATTTGATTTGCAATAAAAAAATAACGGAATAATTTTTACATAGAAAAAGTTCTGTCGGTAAACTATTTTTTGCCCGTCAATTAAGAGGGAATTAATATCGATACAATTTCTACAACTCAAAAAAAATTTTCCCAATGCAGCAATTCTAAATGCCGTTCACTTTATGTTTTTGAGTCGGCAGAAAAATGTTTTGAAAATAATTTCTTGTGTCCAGGCTGCCGGGAAAAATTATTAACTCATCATTTGGTTCAGTGTAAAAACTGTCAATCGCTTGTAAATTTTATAAGAGTCGATGAAGGCGAGGAACCCGTGGTCTTTTATGTGAACAAATGTCACCACTGTTCTGGTTCATTCGAAGATGAAAGAAGAATTCAACCTTTTTACAATCCCGAACTTTTTATTTAAAAAGTATGCGAACCTTCTAATTTATATCTTCGATAGAAATACTTTCAACTTCCTCAAAATCATCTATTTTAATTGATGATTCGGTGGGATCGATTTTGTAACTTTTATGAGAAGGAAAGAGAGTGAGTTTCGCTTCTTTAAAAGTTTTTTCTTTCGTAAAAACATAAAGCGTTTTTTCATCAATTGTTGAAACCAATCTAACGAGAAATCTGGAGTGATTGTCTGTAAAAGTTTTGGTCTCAATTTTTTTGCTTAATTCCGATGAACCGGCAGCAAGCGTAAAATAATTGTTTTGGTCTGGAATGTTAATAACAACAGGAAATAATTCCACCACGTTTGATTTGCCGGAAATGAAATTGCTTTTTTGAACGGTGCTGTTGATTTGTTTAAGAAAAGAACAGAATTCTAATTGTTCTAAAAAATCATTTCTATGCTGATCTAAAAAATCTTTCTTATCTCGTGACACTTGGTCGGGATAGAATACATAATTAAAAATATCGTGTTCGCTTATTTCAAAAAATGGTTTCATTTGTCCCTTTCTTTTTATGAATAAATAGTAGTCTGATTATATCTATTTTATCAATAATGGCCTTTTTGAAAAGATTTATTAAATAATTTAATTGTGAATGATGTTCATTATAAAACTCATCTCGCGATAAGTCTTTCATCCTAAACTTCAAATAATCGTATAAGCTACGCCCATTTATACCGTTTTTGAAGTCATTAGCTACATCTATTAGTACAAGACGGTATGTCTCCAAAATAGATTCGTCTATTTTTTCACTTTTTGCATAATAATTGTTCATTTTGCCATAGATTTGCTTAAGACTGATATCAATATTTTGATCTATGTCCATACTTTCCCCATAGTGCGGAATAACGAGTCCTGCCAAAGGGTTATACAAATCGTTGTTATTAATAGCTTTCAATCTTCTCACTAAGGCATTCATAGGTAAGGCAGGGAAATAACCTGTATCATTCTCAATATATCGGAAAATACTTTCAAGCACGGTGTCAAACCCTCCTTTGAAATAATCGCCGGGCAGGCTTTCAATTTCACCACTCGGAACAACGCAGCCAAGTATGGATTTATTATTAAATTCGGTTATATAAACAACGCCGAAGTAATGAATCCGGTTGTAATCATTTTTATCAACAAAATGTTTTAATGATGAATGTATTTTTTTAAAAACAGGGTCGGTTTCTTTTAGCAGTTTTGTAATATGTTGAGCAACTCTACTCCATACTATTTTATGGATGAAAAAATCGGCGTTAGCTTCATTTGTAATTGGTTTTTCCCACTGATCAAGCGATCTTTTAATGCCGATTATTTTTTCCGTTCCCGTACTGCTAAATAATGGTGCAATTGCATCTGCGGCAATATTTTCGATTGTTGTTTCATTGTTAATAAAAATATGATTACCGGTTGAATATTTTTTTGTAATTGTTTTTAGGGAAATTTTATAGCATAAGCTATATAGAGAACCAATAACCTGGTGTGAAACTTTATTTTGCTTCAATAATTCCAAACAATCTAATGTAGTAGGCATATTCCCTGTATCTGTTAAAATTTCAAAAATTTACTTAATTGTCGATTATTTGGATAAGAATTAATATCGCCCCGTAAAATCCTTCCCATTCCAAAATAAGATTTTGTTATTCAAATTTTTCACAAATTCTTTTGTGCCGGTGTATGGCGGGTTTAAAATCTTATGATTTATTAAAGTATCTCTCTGCGCAACAAATTTATCTTCAACTAAAATGTTTATCCTTCGCCAATCGTAAAACATCATAAATGATATTGCCGAATTGTTATTTTCATCTTCAATAGATCTTATTTGAAGATATCTTTCATCCGGTTGATTTTCCATGCAGCCCATTTCCAATGATGGATTTATGAGATTTAGGTTTGTGTTGTAATCTGTTTTTGGCAGAAGAATGTATGCATTTAATTTAGCAAGCGGGATATTATCAAAACCATATGAATTGTCATTTGGACATTGCCCGGATAATTTTTCCAAGTTGAGTACGCCAAACGCAATTTTACCGAATGAATTATTTATAGCCGCAAAAGCAATCTCTTTTTTGCCGTCGTTATCAAAATCATAAACTAATGCGTCTCGTATAAATCCATTGTGCCAAAATACTTTGCTGTCTCGCTTGCCGGTTTTTAAGTCAATCATAAAAGCAGATGAATTAAAAGACGATCTGCTGGAAGAAATTGCAAGCAGATAACTCTTTTCTCCGAGACTTACCGTATCAACAATGTTTGTTAAATAAAACGGGGGCAGTATTTCACCCTTATAAGATACCGAATCAAAGAAGTTGTATTTCCAAATTATTTCTCCAAGATTATTTATACACATAATCCGCCCGTATTCATTTGTGTGTTTTAATTCCTTTATGGATTCGTTTGTAATTATTACTTCATTTGTCCCGTCTCTGTCAATATCAACAAGTTTATGCATCATTCTTAAGTAATTATCGGAAGAAATAAGTTTGCCGTCGTAATTAATTTCTTTTGTCCACAGTACTCTTCCGCTTTTGTTTTTTACATAAAGTGTTTTTCCCTTGCTTTCAAGTATAGCCGGATTTTCGTCGAAATTACGGATTAACGCCATTGCGGTTATAATGTAAAGAACTATTATTAGTATTGTTATTTGCCAATTTTTAATAGAGATTTTTGCGGTTCTAATAAAAGGATTTTGTTTGGAAATATTTATTAAAGTCCGCCGGTCAAGCAAATCGTCAAGGTCGCTTACGCCGATTATTTTCAGATTTCTATGCGGGTATATTTTCTTTAGCTGGCTAAGTTTGTTATTCGCATTTTCTTCATCATGCTTTGAAACAACGAATAATTCCGTAGTCGAATAAAAAACAACTTCAACTTTTTTTTCGATAAAGTTTTTATTAACCGAATGAATCTTTCCATCCTTTCCAATTGCGCCGGTAGAAGCGATGTTGTTTTTTATTTTTACAAGGAATGGCAGATTATATAAAGCTGACAGCTGTTCTATAAAACCAATTGTGAGAGCAACTCCTAATGAATTGCCAATATATGTGGCCGAATAATTATCGAAGTAAACAGTGAGTTCATGAAACTTATAGAATTTTTTTTGATGAGTTTTCAAATATTTTATTGCGAGCGAAAACGAATCATAGATTTGTTTCTCAATATTTTTTTCCAATACCCCCGTCTTTGGAAACACATAAAGTTTGTTTTCATTTTTACCTTTTGCTACCGTTACACGTACAGTTTCAAGAAAACCATAAGTTTCAAATACGCCAATAGAACTTTGTTCAATTAAAGGGAATGCAAGGCGTGTTGTTTTTAATTGTTGCGGCGCTCCGGATAAAATCCAGTTAAGTTCGTTTAATTGATTTTCTAACCTGTCGATTTCTTTTTTGAGTAAAGAACTAAAATTATTCAATGAGGCAGTAGATAAAATTCTTTCTAATTGTTCTATCAACTCCTCGGTTTTATTCGGAGCAATACAATATGCGGTATAGTTACTTAATGAGTTTAAGTATTCCTCAATAAATTCAAGGCAAAATGCATCCATTGTTTTACTATCGCCGGGTTCGAGCAGGGCCTTGTAATAATTGAAAAATAAAAATACTTTTGTTCTGCCGTGTGCCCTCGGAAGATTTAGCAGTAAATACTGCCGTATTAATTCTATATCGAATGCATTCATATTAAATTGTTTGAGGTTGTGCGAAAATACTAATTTTAATTGTAAGGTTAAACGGATTGCACTTTATTATTATTTTACTAAATAAATCCAAACTGTTTGGTTATAAATATGGACTGTTATATTTTTTGATCACAATTACTATTCTAAACTTAATTCAAGGTGATGTATGCAAAAAATAATTTATAAAGCAGTTCTAGTTGCACTGCTTTTAGTAATCGCGTTTCCGGTAAATGCGCAGATAAAACTTGATACTGTAAAAGCGCAGAAATTTGATACCGGTAAGATGTGGTCTTTCGATTATCCGCCTGTAGAATATTTAAACGAAACGTATGATATGGATGCTGATGAAGAATGGTTTGAAGATGTTCGATTATCGGCATTGCGTTTGCCGGGCTGTACTTCATCTTTCGTTTCGGAAAACGGTTTGATGATGACAAATCACCACTGCGTTCGCGGTATTATTCCCCGTATTCAAAAAGAAGGCGAAGATATTATTAAAGAAGGTTTTTATGCCGCCACTTTTGAGGAAGAAAGAAAAATCCCGAATTATTATGCCGATCAATTAGTATTGATTAAGGACGTAACCGAAGAAGTACAAAAAGCCGCAGAGACGGGTGCTACGTCGGATGAAAAAGCAAAAAACAAAGAAGCGAAAATCAAAGAGATTACCGATAACCTAAAATCTGAAACAGGTTTAGTGGCTCAAGTTGTTTCACTTTTTAACGGCGCAAAGTTTTCTTTGTACGGTTACAAAAGATATGATGATATCAGAATGGTATTTGTACCCGATATGGAAATTGCTTACTTCGGCGGCGA
>CAZRMG010000038.1:0-12714 GCA_964601095.1 uncultured Melioribacteraceae bacterium
CATATATTTTATAATCTTGATCTTGCTTTTGATCTTGATCTTATTTTGAAGATATAAGAGCATGAGCCTGCCTCGCGTTGCCTGAGGCCAGGCGGGCAAGATTAAGATAAAGAAAGATAAGGGTACAATGAAAAACAAAATATATATTGAAACATACGGCTGCCAAATGAACGTAGCCGATTCGGAACTTGTGCTCGGAATTTTGAAGAACAAAGGATTCCAGGTTACCGATAACATTAACAATGCAAATGTAATTTTACTCAACACATGCAGCATTCGCGATAATGCCGAGCAGAAAATTTATAACCGGCTCGATCATTTAAAAGGAATTAAACGAAATCATCCCGGTACAATAATAGGAATTCTCGGTTGCATGGCGGAACGTCTTCGTAAAAATTTAATAGATGAACAAAAGATCGTTGATGTTGTTGTCGGTCCGGATGAATACAGGCGTCTCCCCGAGTTTATTGATAATGCATTCAACGGTGAAAAAGGAATCGGTGTAAAACTTTCACGCACGGAAACTTACGACGACATAATTCCATACCGTGAGGACGGTTTAAGCGCATGGATTTCCGTAATGCGCGGCTGTGATAAGTTTTGTACTTACTGTGTTGTTCCGTACACGCGAGGACGCGAACGAAGCCGTTCCCTTGAATCAATTGTAATCGAAATAAAAAATCTTTCCGAAAGAGGATTTAAAGAAGTCTCCCTGCTCGGCCAAAATGTTAATTCATACGACGATAACGGAAGAGACTTTGCCGATCTTTTAGCCGCTTGCGCTTCGGTTGATCGTTCTATTCGAATACGTTTTACAACCTCGCACCCGCAGGATTTATCCGACAAACTTTTATATACAATTGCAGAACATCGGAACATATGTAATTATATTCATCTTCCTTTCCAATCCGGCTCAAACAGAATTTTAGAATTGATGAATAGAACTTACACAATCGAACATTACTTAAACCTGATAGATAAAGCACGAAAAATTATTCCGGGCGTTTCGTTCTCAACAGATATTATCGCGGGTTTCCCGACTGAAACAACTGAAGATCATTTAATGACAATAGATGTAATTCAACAAGTCCGCTACGACGGCGCGTATATGTTCAAATATTCACCGCGCGAAGGCACAAAAGCTTTTGCGATGAACGACGATGTTGACGAAGAAATAAAATCGAAACGGTTGAATGAAATAATTGATTTGCAGCAGCAAATTTCTTACGATATTAATCAATCATTAATCGGCGAAGAAGAAATTATTCTTATCGAGGGATTGAGTAAAAAGTCAGATGAGTTTTATTCGGGTAGAACAGACTCGAACAAGATAGTAATTATTCCTAAGAATGATGAAATTAATATCGGCGATTATGTTAGAGTAAAAATCAACCGCGCAACATCGGCAACTTTGTTCGGTGATTATGTTGAAGAAGAAAATAAAATAGAATGTGGATCATAACAAATCTAAAATAATCATGAAAACTCGCCTCGCCTTACATTCGAGACAAATCGGGAGTCGAAGCGGGTCCGCGTTCCATTAAAACGAATAGAACACTGATTATTATGATCTGATATGATTAATTAAGATTGGGGATGTGATGAACGAAAATTTTAAACATTCCGATATTACCGACAAAATTATCAAAGGATTTTATAATGTTTATAACAAACTTGGTTATGGATTTCTTGAAAAAGTATATGAACATGCTTTAATGATAGAGTTACCGAAATTTGGTTTAGCATGCAAGAATCAATTCCCAATTAAAGTTCATTACGATAATAAATGCATTGGTGAATATTTTGCAGATATTATTATAAATGATTTAGTTATTGTAGAATTAAAAGCAGCTGAAAATCTTTGCGAAGAGCATGAATGTCAATTAATAAATTACTTAAAAGCTACCGATATCGAAGTTGGTCTGTTGTTAAATTTTGGAAAAGTACCGCAACTTTAAAGGAAAGTATTTACTAATGATCTTAAAGATCATAATCAATCATAATAATCCGTGTTCCATTAAAATGAATAGAACGCAGATTTTTATGATTTGATATGATTTATTATGATTACTAAAAAATCAACAACATATGAAAAGACTTCTATTAATATTATTTAACATCGCGATAATTCAAGTTGCCGCACAGGAAGTAGATATTAAAAAAGCGCTTATCGAAATTGAATCGGGCAATATCCAAGCGGCGCAAACATATTTGCAGGAATTTAAAAACAGCAATCCTAATGACCCCTCGGTAATTTTTCTAGAAGGAGTTTTAACGCAAAACGCAGATGAAGCAGTAATAAAATATTCCACTGTTTACGAAAAATATCCGAAGAGTAATTATGCCGACGCTTCTATTTTCCGTTTGTTTTCATACTATTATTCACTCGGTTATTATAAGAAAGCCGAAACATATTTGAATAAGTTAAAAAACGAATATCCCAATTCACCGTATATCCAAACTGCCGACCGCACAATTCCCGATGAAGAGGAAACTACCGTTAACAAATTTGTAGGTTCTGAAAAAACAGATATAAATAAATATACAATTCAAGCCGGGGCGTTTCTTAATTCCGATAACGCCGAGAAACTAAAGACACAATTATCAAGCGGCGGATACAATTGCGAAATTAAGACAAGAGAAATTGGCGGAAGTTTATTTAATATTGTTTACGTTGGTAAATTTGAAAGCGAGGAAGCGGCAAATCCAGTTTTAATCTTATTGGAAAAAAATTATTCCGTTAAAGGCAGGGTAGTACTTTTATCCTCAATTGAATAAAATACATGAAAGAAAATTCTGTTGAAATAATTTTCGTCGGTACATCTTCAGGTCAAACAAGTGCAACAAGAAATCACTCATCAATTTTCATAAAAACAAACAATAATAATTTATTAATTGATGCAGGCGACGGCATAGCCAAAGCATTACTTATTCAAAAAATTAACTATGATGAAATACATTCTATTTTATTTACCCATTATCATGCCGATCATTTTGCCGGGATAGCGTCGTTAGTAACGCAAATGAAAATATTGAAAAGAAAACATCCGTTAAAAATATTCACACATAGAAATTTAGTATCGCAGTTCGAATCTCTTTTAAATTCGGTTTACATGTTTAAAGAAAGTCTCGGTTTCGAGTTACGAATAATCAGCTTTAGTTTCGATGAAAAAGTTCATGCAAATGATAAAATAAAATTTACTGCAAAACAGAATTCGCATTTACGGCAGAAGGAGCATCACAAAAATTATCCGGATGATATTTTCGTCTCATCAAGTTTGCTTTTAGAAATAGGTGAACAAAAATTATTCTATACTTCCGATGTCGGGACAGGAAATGATTTATTTCTTTTCGACAATTATAAAATAGATTATTTGATAACCGAAGCATGCCATATAAACATAAATGATATTTATAAATTCATTACTACGAATAATCCCGGGAAAATTTTTATAACACATTACGATGATGAATATGAAGCCGAACTGCGGCGCTGGAAAAATTCATTAAAGGATTCCGAGAAACAAAGAATAACAATTTGTTACGACGGACTTTCCTTCTCCATATAATTACTCATATTTTGTTTCCAAAAAACCTTATTTTAATAGTAAATAAATAACCAGTTGTGTTAATTAATATTCTTAATGAATAGAACACTGATTATTATGATTATTTTTGATTTACACAGATTATTTTTATCATAATAAATCATAACCATCATAAAAATCTGCGTTCCTAATATCCTTTATTAGAATATTATGTTTTTAATGAATGTTTATTTCTAATTCACTTTAAGAGTTGAATAACTAATAAAATCATAAATGCGTTTAGAAGAATTTCAAAAAAAATTCGGGATCATCGGCAAGTCGAAAGAGATACGCGATTTAATCGACATAACGATGCAGGTTGCTCAATCCGATATTTCAATTTTAATTTACGGCGAGAGCGGAACAGGCAAAGAAGTATTTGCGCGTGCCGTTCACGGGTTTAGCAAACGCGCCAATAAAGAATTGGTAAGCGTAAACTGCGGCGCAATTCCCGAAGGACTTTTGGAAAGCGAATTGTTCGGACATAAAAAAGGATCGTTTACCGGCTCGGTAGAAGACCGTAAAGGATATTTTGAAATTGCAGACGGCGGCACTTTATTCCTTGATGAAATTGCCGAAATGCCGTTAACAACACAAGTAAAATTTTTGCGCGCTCTCGAAACTAAAGAGTTTATGCGGCTCGGCGGCGAAACAGTTACTAAAGTTGATGTAAGAATTATCGCCGCCACGAATAAAGATCTTCAAATAGAAGTTGACCAAAAAAAATTCAGAAACGATTTATATTTTAGATTAAAAGCCGTTACACTTCATATTCCACCGTTAAGAAATCGACGCGGCGATATTCTGGAACTTGCAGAACATTTCCTTAAAAATTATTCTTCGAACAACAAAACAATTGAATATAAATTAACAAAAGACGCCGTAGATGTTTTAACAAATTACGATTGGCCGGGCAACATCCGCGAATTAAAAAATGCAGTTGAATCGGCTGCGGCTTTAAGCAAAAACATTAATCTTGATGCCGGTTCTTTTATTCCTCTTTTAACTTCGAATATCGGTTATGATGATTCGCGTTATCTTCCCGTACATTTAAATCGCCCGTCGGAAACTTTAGACCGCGAAATGATTTACCGGGCGTTGATCGAGATTAAGAAAGATTTAATCGAACTAAAACAAATGGCGGGTAAAAACGGGAACGATGAATCGTTACATACGATGGATATTCCTGTTGACGAAATTATTCCTCTCGATGAACTTGAGAAACGCGCAATTATAAATGCTTTGGTTTATTCAAAATACAATAAGCGTAAAACCGCCGGGCTATTAAAGATCAGCGAAAAAACTTTGTACAGAAAATTGAAGGAATATGGAATTCAATAAAAAGTTTACGATTGTAATTTTATTTTGTTGTTTGAGCGCTGCTGTATTATTTAAAGGATGCAGTTATTCGTTTACCGGCGCGTCGGTACCTCCGCATTTAACAACAATAGCAATACCGATATTCGGCGATAGAAGCGGCTCGGGCGAATTTAACCTCGGTGAAAAATTTACTACAAGTCTTACACAAAAATTCATTGACGACAACACGCTTTCGGTAACCGACAAATTAAAATCCGATTCGATACTCGAATGCACAATTGTATCTTTATCAGATGCGCCTTCGGTTGTTACCGGCGGCGAAAATATTTCATCGCGGCGATTGACAATTACAATCCGCGCAGTCTATCGCGATCTTATAAAACGCACAACAATTTTTGAAAAGAATTTTTCGGATTACGGCGATTACCCGACAGGCGGCGATATTATGCTTGCACGTGAGAACGCAATTGAAGATGCAATCGAAAAAATTACTGAAGATATTTTATTAGGAGTAGTATCTAATTGGTAGATTCGTTTTTACTTTTCTTCGTCGACGAAAAACTCCTTAGAATGAATTTCTATTTATAGAACATAAACAGGTATAAAATGGCCTTTGACGAAATTATTCTGTTCGCTTATATTTTTTCAATGTTGATACTATTGTTTTTTGGAAGTCATGGTTTTGTTATGATGTACTATCACTACAAATTCAGAATGTCCAAACCAAGAGCTAAAAATGAATACGATGAAGATATTGTAACAATTCAACTGCCGATGTACAACGAGCTGTATGTTGTTGAAAGATTAATAAACTCGGTCTGTGAAATTGAATACCCCAAAGACAAACTTGAGATACAAGTACTCGATGATTCGACAGACGAAACAGTTGACATCGTCGCAAATCTTGTTAAACAAAAACAGGAAGAAGGTTTCGACATTCAACATATCCGCCGCCCGAATCGTGCAGGTTTTAAGGCAGGCGCATTAAAAGAAGGATTAAAAAACGCAAAAGGAAAATTCGTTGCCATATTCGATGCCGACTTCATTCCCAAAAGCGATTTTCTAATTAACACTCTAAAATATTTTACGAACGATAAAGTTGGACTCGTTCAAACAAGATGGGAACATTTAAAAATGACAGCAGAGGTCAACGATGGGAAAGTAACAAAAATTCAAGCGCTTGCTCTCGACGGACATTTTGTAATTGAACAAACCGTACGAAACAAAGCAGGATTTTTTATAAACTTTAACGGTACGGGCGGAGTTTGGCGAAAAGAATGCATTGAAGATGCAGGCAATTGGCACGCCGATACTTTAACAGAAGATCTCGACCTGAGTTACCGCGCACAATTAAAAGGATGGAAGTTTGTTTATCTCCGCGACTTTACAACTCCGGCAGAACTTCCGCTGGAAATAAATGCTCTCAAAACACAACAATTCAGGTGGACAAAAGGTTATATAGAAACCGCAAAAAAAATTATACCACTTGTTTGGAAATCAAAAATTTCTCTGAAATTAAAACTTCATTCTACTTTTCACTTAACTAATAATATTGTTTTCCCTTTTATATTATTGGTAGCAATTCTAAATGTACCGCTCATATTTATAAAAAATGCAGGGCCATACTGGAACTTCTTCAACTTCATGGCAATTTTTATAATTGCTTTCATAGGATCATTTTTATTTTATACTTACTCTCAAAAAGATGTTTACCCGGACTGGCGTAAAAAGATTGCATTGTTCCCTCTTTTCATGGCGGGTTCAATGGGCTTGGCAATAAACAATACACGCGCCGTTATTGAAGGTTTGATGAGCAGGAAAAGTGAATTTGTAAGAACACCGAAGTTCAAAGTGATCGATAAGAAAGACGACACTTCAAAAAATATATATACTAAAAAAACAAAAATCCCGGCATCAACATTTGTTGAAATGCTGATGGCGCTTTATACGTTGATTGGCGTTGGCGCGTCAATTTATTTTATGGAAATTGCATCTCTGCCGTTTCAATTAATGTTCTTCTTCGGATTTGCGAGTGTGTCGGTTCTTTCACTTAGGGAATCACTTCAAAAAAGACGGCAAACAAAATGAACCGACTCTTTAAAGATCTATCAGTTGATAAAATTAAACTTATCTACGAGTTTGATAAAACATCGCCGTTGTTTTCTAGGGTAGCTTATTTTGAATTAAACCAAGGCAACAATTTATACGCGAATGAAATTTTGGAAAAAGGACTGGAAGTTCATCCCGACTATCCAACTGCGCATATAATTTACGCGCTTGCAAAAGCATATGCGGGTGACGAACACCGCGCAAAAGAATCTTTAGAAACGGGAATGAAGTATTTTTCATCAAACGAAACTTTGGAATTTTACAAAAATAAAATCGACCGGATTTTGGAGGAAAGAAATTCATTTAGCACAACAAAGCGGCCAACGTTTACAGGCGAAGCAGAAACAACGGATAACGAAAATTCGTTTTTCAGCTTTGAGGATAAACTTGATATCCTCGCAGAAAAATTAAGCAGCGCAAAAATTAAAGTTACTATTAACGAGGATACGCAGGATGAAGTTCCTCTTCCTGAATATTCCGGGAAAAGAATTGTTTCGGAAACACTTGCTAAAATTTATGTAACACAAAAAAATTATGAAGAGGCGATTTCTGTTTATAAAGAATTAATACAACTCTACCCCCAAAAAGAAGATGAGTTCATTCAAAAAATTGTTGAGATCGAAACTTTAATGTGATGAATGATTTCAACAAAAAACTTCTGCACAAATTTTTTACCCGCGATGTTCATATTGTTGCAAAAGAATTGCTCGGCAAAATTTTCATTAGAAATATCAACGGTAAATTGCTTGCAGGCAGAATTGTTGAAGTTGAAGCTTACGACGGCAAGTCCGATGAAGCATCTCACTCGTTCATCGGGAAAACAAAACGTAACGAAGTGATGTTTAACGGCGGCGGAAATTTGTACGTGTACTTTACATACGGAATGTATTTTTGCGCAAATGTTGTTACTGGCAAACAAAACGATGCAACCGCTGTTCTCATTCGCGCATTAGAACCGGTTGAAGGAATTGAAGAAATGGCAAATAAAAGATTCGGGAAAAAGAATGTTTCCGATAAAGAAATAATTAATCTTGCCAACGGTCCCGGTAAATTGTGCATTGCGTTTCAAATCGGTAAAGAACATAACGGCATTGATTTAACCGACAACGAAATTTATTTATGCCATGCGCCGATTATTCCCGAAGATATGATAGAAACTACAACAAGAATCGGAATTAAAAAATCGGTACATTTGCCGTGGAGGTATTACATCAAAAACAACCGGTACGTTTCTAAAAAATGACACCCCCGAAAAATATTCTGATTGTTAGAACAGACCGCATCGGCGATGTAGTTCTCACGCTTCCCCTTGCATCAATTATTAAAAAACATTTTCCAAATTCAAAAGTCACTTTTCTTCTCCGCGATTATACAAAACCGTTAGCGGCAAATAATCCTTGCATTGATGATATTATTACTTTGAAAACCGAAAACGGAAAGTTTAAGGTTGCAGAAAATATTACGCAATTAAAAAATAAATATGATACGTGTATCGTTGCCTTTCCAACTTTTACTTTAGCATTAATTCTTTTTCTATCAAGAATTAAAACAAGAATTGGAACCGGCTACAGGTGGTATTCATTTCTCTTCAATAAAAAAATTTACGAGCATAGGAAATTTGGAGAGCGCCACGAACTCGAATACAACATTCGACTTCTAAAACAAATTGGTGTTGATGAAAATGTTAACGAGGGAAATGTCGAGTTTAATCTACACCCTTCTCAAAAAAGTGTACAAAAAATAAAAGACGAGTTTACCTTAATTGGATTCGATGAATCAAAAAAAATAATAATTGTGCATCCCGGAAGCGGCGGAAGCGCGGTTGATCTTCCTATTTCTAAATTAAGAACTCTTGTTGAACGAATGGCACATGAATTGGATTGCGGAATATTAATCACAGGCAGTGAAAACGAAAAGGAACTTTGCAACTCGCTCGTTGTTAACGAGAAAACAAAAAACGTCGCGGGCAAATTTAATCTTGATGAATTGATCGCGCTAATTGACAGATCGGATTTATTAATTGCTAATTCAACGGGACCTATTCATATCGGCGCGGCGCTTGGGAAAAATATTATTGGCTTTTACCCAAAGATTGCGGCTTGTTCCCCGAAACGATGGGGACCATACACAAATAAGAAAATAATTTTTTCACCGAATATTGATTGTAAGAATTGTAAACGCGAACAATGCGAAAAATTAAATTGTATGGATACTATTAGCATAGACGACGTTTTTGTCTCGGTTAAAAATTTTTTGTGATTGTTATTTACGAAGCTGCATTTTTGAAAGGATAAATGTTATGAAAAAGATTAAGAACAAAAGCACGTGCAAGATCATGAGAATTCTTAATGCAAGGTATAGTTTATGGACCGGGTTAAATTCTATAAAATTCTTGCTATTATTCATGTTCTTGCTCTTTGTTTCAGATGTTTCTTTTTCGCAGAAGGAAGAATTTAGAACAGTAGAAAACAAAGCTTTTAAAGTCGGTGAGAAATTACGCTTTGATGTTAAGTATGGTTTTGTAACTGCCGGTGTTGCCGAATATTCCGTTTCAAAAATATCAAAAATTGCCGGGCGCGAAGTTTATAATGTTTCATTCAATGTTAATTCAGTTTCCGCCTTCGATCCATTTTACAAAGTGCGCGATCATTACGAAACATATATTGATGTTCAAGGAATTTTCCCGTGGCGGTTTGAACAACATATCCGCGAGGGCGGATACTCAAGAGATTTCTCGGCTTTCTTCGATCAACGAAAAGGCAAAGCTAAAACATCGGAAGGTTCATACGACATTCCCAAGTACGTTAACGATATTGTTTCGGCATTTTATTTGGCGAGAACATTTGATTATTCTAAAATGAAAGAAGGCGATAAAGTAAAACTTGAAAATTTTTATAAAGATAAAGTTTATCCGCTTGATGTTGTTTACAGGGGAAAGGAACGGGTTTCCGTTTCTGCCGGAACATTTGACTGTATTATTCTTGAACCCATGGTGCGTGAAGGCGGACTTTTTAAAAGCGAAGGTACGTTGGTTGTATGGCTTACAGACGACGATTTAAAAATTCCTGTTAAAGTAAAAACAAAAGTTATTATCGGCTCAATCGATGCCGAACTTTCCGGTTACGAAGGGTTGGCCGGTAAATTAACCTCAAAGCGGAATTAAAAGATTACATTTCCATTTTACCACCAATCTTCACATTTCCCATTTTACTTTTTCCATCTTCCATTGCGAGTTTGCTTTCCAAACCGGCAAAGAATAAATTTGGATTAATTTTAAGCTGAATAGTTTTCATAAACGGATTAAATAAAAGAAATTGAAATGACGGAAGAATACAACAACAACTCGGAAAATAGTTCTACTCCCGAACCGGAAGATAAAGGCAAATTGTTTTATATGTTTTCGCCCACCGGGGCAGCGCTGCTTAGCTTGTTTTCGGTTTTCATTTTATATCAATTCGGCGGCGCTATTTTAACCTTACTAATTTTCGGTTTGGATTATGAAACTGCAGACGTTAATGCCGTAAGGTTATTAACAACCGGCGGACAAATATTGTTTATACTTTTACCTGCGTTGATATTTACCAAATTTGTTTATCACGATGTTTCATCCGCACTGCGAATAAAAGTACCGCGTATCAAAGAGGTCGGTTTATTTATACTCGGTATGTTTATTTTAACTCCTCTGCTGCAAAGTTTTCTCTATATCCAAAATTATTTGTTTAATCTTTTGGCGGATAAGGTTTCTGTTGTCAATTCGGTTCGAACTCTTCTTGATGAACTCGATAAAATGGTTGAATCGGCTTACGGAAATCTGTTAAATACTAATTCTGTATTTGAAACATCTTTTATTGTTTTTGTTGTTGCTGTTGTTCCGGCTGTATGTGAAGAAGTTTTTTTTAGAGGATTCGTACAAAAAAGTTTCGAACAAAAATTTAAACCTTACTTTGCCATTTTTATTACATCTGCCTTTTTTGGCATCTATCATTTTAATCCATACGGATTGATTTCACTGATTGCTCTGGGGATGTATTTTGGTTATGCGACTTACAAAAGCGATTCCATTTTAGTGCCTGTAATCCTGCATTTCCTTAATAATTTTGTTGCGGTAATGACTTATATTGTAATTGGAGATGAAGACCTTATAAGTTCAAGCGCAACTAAAAATGAAAATATTTTTCCGTTCGTTATAAGTTTTGCCATTTTATCTTTCCTTTTCTTTGCGTTTATTTTGTATGTTCAAAAGAATTACAAATTAATTAAAGGAGCCCAAGATGATTTGCCCAAAATGTGAATTTGAATATATCGAAGGTATAACAGTGTGCCCGGACTGCGGTACAGAATTGATTACAAAGGAAAATTTCGAAGGTAATCTTGTTCACCCGTCCGATTGGATTATCGTTTATACATGCGACGAGCCGTACGAAGCCGAAATGTTCAAAACAAATCTTGAAAGCGCTGAAATTGAAACTCTTATAATTTCTCAAAAGGACAGGAATTATCCTTCCGTAGGAAATTTTTCTGTGATTAAAATTCTTGTTAAAAAAAGCGACAAAGAATCTGCGCTCGAAATTATAAACGATATAAACAGCAGAAACCCAAACTCCGAAGAAGAGGAATCAAATGATTCGACTGAGTAATCTCGGCACACGTGTTTTAGTTTCAATCGTCGGCATACCGTTAATACTCGGCGTGTGTATAGTCGGTAAAATTCCATTTGTGATTTTTACACTACTAATTGCTTTGGCATCGTACTATGAATTCTCTGCCATGGTTTTAAACAAAGAACATTTCACAAATAATTTCGTCGGATACTTTTCAGTTAGCTTGATTGTACTTAATACATATTTCAACTTTGTTGAATTCGAGTTGATGCTTTTCATTATTATTTCGGTGTTATTTCTAGTAGAACTCATTCGCAATAAAGAATCAGCCGTATCTAACGTAGGTTCAACTTTAATTGGAATTTTTTATATCGGGTTGTTTGTTTCAGGTATGATTTTACTGCGCGAATTTTATAGCGATTCCCATTTTACATACGATCAGGGCGGTTATTTAATCTTATCAATTTTTGCTGCAATTTGGATTTGCGATTCGGCGGCATATTTTGTCGGCTCTGCAATCGGCACACATAAAATTCTTCCAAGAATCAGCCCGCACAAAAGTTGGGAAGGCGGAATTGCAGGTTTTGTTTTTTCCGTTGTTGGAATGATCGCAGCTCATTTTATTGTCTTGGACTTTCTTTCATTAGTCGATGCCGCGGTTATAGGAATTATTATCGGTACTTTCGGGCAAGCCGGCGATTTTATTGAAAGCATGCTTAAACGAGATGCAAATGTTAAAGATTCATCATCAATAATTCCGGGACACGGCGGAATATTCGACCGGTTTGATTCGTTGATTTTTTCGGCTCCGCTTGTATTTATCTATTTAAAGTTTTTTGCGTGAATAAAGATTTATTAAATCATGTTCGTCTTTCTGTATATTTGCTCATAATTGAATTTCGGCAATTAATTAATCTTGGGGTATTAACATGAACAAAGAATTTAATGTCCTTATCGAAAAAGATTCTGATGGTTTTTACATTGCCTCTGTTCCTTCACTACGGGGATGCCATACTCAAGCGCGTTCTCTTGATGTATTGATGGAAAGAATTAAAGAAGCTGCCGAATTGTGTCTTGAAGTAGAAGAGGAAGTTACC
>CAZRMG010000039.1:0-12333 GCA_964601095.1 uncultured Melioribacteraceae bacterium
TTCGTTCACAGTCGGGTCTTCTTTATAAACATCGTCGCCAACTTCGGCTTCGAACATTGCCTTGCGCATTTCTTTTGAAGGTTTTGTAACTGTGTCGCTTCTTAAATCGATTACTGTTTTCATCTTATCTTTTTAGTTTTTTGTGAAAGTTTATTGTAAATAAAAAATATAATAGTTGCCAAAGCAAATGCCACAGATAACATCGGGATTATTAACGGGAAACGTGTGTAAAAAGTTTTTTCGGAATTAACCGGTGCATCAACGACTAAAAATGTTTTTGTAAAAAGTTCAGTTTGTTCAACAATATTTCCCATAGGATTTATAAGACAACTAATTCCACCATTTGCTGCCCGAACAACTGATCTTCTATTTTCAACAGCGCGAAGTATTGAAATATCTTTATGCTGGAATGGTCCGCTTGAATAACCGTACCAACTATCGTTCGTTACAACTGTTATAACATCCGCACCCTTCTCTACAAAACCTGCAACAAAATCCGGGTAAATAGATTCGATACAAATTACACCGCCTATTTTTGTTTCATTCATTTTGAAAACAGTTTTTTCTTTTCCAACATTCCAGCTCGAAATTCCTACCTGCCATTTAATCAAATCGCCAAGGAACGGAAGTTCTTCAACAAAAGGAACTTTCTCACCGAAAGGAACAAGCATTATTTTTCCATATTTATCTATTTGTCGCGTGCCGAGCTTAAAAAACAATATTGAATTGTATGAAGTATAAAAAACTCCCGATTTAGTTTTTTTGGCTTCTTTCGGAATTTCAGTTGAGTTGAAATAAAAATTAATATCGGGCATTCCCGTTAAAAGAAAAACCTTATTTGAATCAACAAAACTTTGAATTCTTTCAACTTCAACCGGGTAATTACCTGATAAAAGATAAACAGGCAAAGCAGATTCCGGCCAAACAATTAATTCCGCTCCGTGTTCAATTGCTTTTTGAGATAAATTAAAATACAAATCCATTTGTTCATTTATATCGCCTCCGCTCCATTTATCCCAAGGATTTAAATTTGGTTGTATTAATCCAACTTTTATTTTTTTATCAGCTTCGGAATAGTTTATGCTTTTGTAAACACCATAAAAAATAGGGATTATAAAAATTAGTATTGCTATCCTAAAATATCGTACTGATAACTTTCTATCTCTTTTAATCTCCATAAAGGCGAGATAAATAAAAATATTTATATAAAGAATTATCAGGGTCAATCCATTAGCGCCAATTATATCGGCAATCTGAATAAACAAATTAAAATGCGGTAAACTATTTCCTAGAGTAAGCCAAGGAAAACGAAGATCGGTTAAAGTGTAGGCATATTCAAAAGCAGTCCAGAATAGAGGTAGCAAAAACAAAGCAATTCTTCTGTTGAATATTTTTTGCGCAAAATAGTATAAGGTACTAGGTATAAGAAATAGTGTAGGATTAACAAACATCAACAGCACACCCGAAATCATCAGAAACGAATCGGCTTCCTTTGTCCAGCTTCCTACCCAATATAAAGTTAAAAGTGTAAATACAAATGTTGTTAAATATGTAACGCGGCAGATTGAAGCAAGAGTTCCTCTTTTTTGCAGAACAAATAGATACGGTATAAAAGAAAAAAACACTAAGTACGGAAACGGAAAAGGTGGAAATGATATTCCCGTTATTATCCCGCTGAGAATACACAACAATTGTTGTTTTCTTCTTTCCTTTCTTTGCTCAGGAGTTGCAGGGATTGAAAATATTTTTAAAAATTTCATGATGATTTTTTTTTCTTCAAAAAATATCTAATTACGAAATATGCTATCACGACTAATGTTACTATTAAAATAATATTTGAATATGCACTTAAATATTTGTCAATCATATAAAGGTTATTGCCAAGGAAAATGCCAATTAGGATTAAAATAAAATTCCAGACAAGTGAGCTTAAACCTGCAAACAAGAATGTTTCCCAACGTTTTAGTCCGTGAACCCCGGAAAAAAAACTTATTACAGCACGCGTACCAGGCATAAAACGATTTATAAGAATTAATTTATACCCGTATTTGTGGAACCAAATGTCCGCCTTATCAAGAGATTCTTTTTTTATGAATTTAAGCCGTCCCTTTCTTAAAAGTTGCTCGCCTAAAAAAGCTCCAATAAAATACATTGCAATAAAACCTATTGTGCTTCCGACAGTTGTAATCGTAACAATAGGTATAAATCCAATAGAATTGTGAGCAATTAAAGTAGCCGCGAAGACAACTACAAAATCACTCGGTGAAGGAGGAAAAATATTTTCGACAAAAGAAAAAAGGAAAAGCACGAGATAAATAAGTGCGGGATCGAGCGTATTAATAAATGAAATAATTTCCTGGAGCATTAATTCTCTTTTTTTGTAATTAAAACAACAGCATGCGCGGCGCAACCTTCACCATTGCCGATATACCCCATGCCTTCGTTTGTTGTTGCTTTGATTGATATCTGCTCCAAACCGATTTTTAAAATCTCGGCAATAACTTTGCGCATTTGTTGAACATAATTTATCAATTTTGGTTTTTCAAGAATTACTGTTGAATCAATATTATTTATAATATATCCGTTGGCAGCAATTAATTCGTTTACTCTTCTTAATAATTCTTTACTGTCTGCATCTTTGTATGCCGGATCAGTGTTGGGAAAATGTTTTCCAATATCGCCCAATGCAAGCGCACCGAGCATTGCGTCGCAAATTGCATGAAGTAAAACATCGGCATCGGAATGACCGAGCAAGCCCTTTTCAAACGGTATTTCAACTCCGCCTAAAATTAATTTTCTGTTTTCAACAAATTGATGAACGTCGTAGCCAAATCCAATTCTAAATTGCGTATTCAATATCTCACCTCAAATCTTTTAAATTCGTTTTTAAACTCACACCATTTAATTGATGTATTTTTAACATCGGCATGAAGCGATCCAATTTTCAATTTATTATAAAGTTCTTCAATTAGAATTTTTTCGCCTTCAACAACTGTTAAAACTTCTCCGCTATATAAATTTTTTGTATAACCTTTCAATCCAAGTTTATCGGCATTGCGAACAACAAAATAGCGGAAGCCGACGCCCTGCACCAAACCGTTTATAATTATTTCTGCCCTATCCATTAAATTCAACTTCTTTCGACATTTCGGGATTTAAAATCATAGATAAAATTAATCCGAGAAATATTAAAGAACATCCGACCCAGCCAAACATACTGATTTTTTCACCGAGTAGAAAGAAGGCAAACACGGCTGCAAATATCGGTTCTAAAGAATAAATTATTCCTGCTTGAGTAGGAGAAACATTTTTTTGAAATTTTGTTTGAAGTCCGATTGTTACAAGGGTTGTAAATATTGATGTATAAAACAACCCGAACATTAGATAATTAGAAATATTTATACGCAGTGGTTCAAGACTAATTCCAGCGAATAACAAAGCGGTTAAGAATGCTAAAACACCGACCGTTACCAATTGAGTGAAGAGTAAAATCCATGTATCGTAAAGCGGTGATAATTTATCAATATAGATAATATGAAAAGCATAAAAGAACGCACAGCCGAGTGTTAATGCATCGCCAATGTTGAAGTTCTTACCGAACTGTTCGATAAAACCCGCAACAGAATTTCCCCCGCTCGATAAAAAAAGAATTCCTATAAATACAATTACAGTCCCCCAAACTGCACTGCGTGCTGGCCTTTTCTTTTGAATAAAAAATTGAAGAAACGGAACAATCACTACAGCCGAACCTGTAATAAAACCGGAGTTTGTTGCTGTTGTAAATTTAAGTCCTATTGTTTGCGAAATAAAACTTAGATATAGAAATACACCTAAAAATATTCCCGGTTTTAGCGCATCAACGATGAATTTTTTCTTTTTAATAAAAAGCACTATAAATAAAATAGCAGCGGCAATTAAAAATCTTGCAGCCACGAAGAGCATCGATGATATATCATTAAGCGATTCTTTGACAATAACAAATGTGGCGCCCCACAACAAAGTCATAAAAACAAGCGCGCTTTGTGATTTTACTTTTGACTGCCCCGGAACGGAAGAATTATTCATCAGTTTTAGTGTACCCGAAATTTTTAAGCATGTTGGGATCCGACCGCCATTTTTCTTTAACCTTAACAAAGAGCTCGAGAAAAACATCGCGCTGCAAAAATTCTTCTATCGATTTTCGTGAAGTCTGTCCAAGTTTTTTTATCGATGCACCTTTCGCGCCAAGTAAAATCGGTTTTTGAGAATCTCTTTCAACTACAATAGCAGCTCGTATATAATCTTTTCTATTCTCGCGTTCCGTAAATTCCTCAATCAAGACTTCCGTGCTGAACGGTACTTCTTCGCGGTATAGTTCAAATATTTTTTCGCGTATAATTTCAGAAACAAAAAACCGTTCATTTTCATCACTTATTTGGTCTTCGGGAAAATATTTAGGATGTTCAGGCAATAACTCAATGATTGTATCTAGTACAGATTGGATATTGAATTTCTTTAAAGCTGAAACGGGAATAATTCTTTCGAAAATTTTTTCGTTCGAATACTCATTCACAATTTTTTCGATCATAACTTGGTTCGATAAGTCAATCTTATTTATCACAAGTATTTTCTTGATGCTGGAATAACTTAATATTTCTTTTACTTTCGGATCATTAAAAGTCTTTGAACCATCCGGGTCTGCTTGTGAGTCAATTATTATCAAAATTACATCCGAATCTTTAGCCGAAGCAAAAACATAATTAAGCATTCTTTCCTGCAGCAAATATTCGGGGTCTAAAATTCCCGGTGTATCCAAAAAGATAATCTGGTAATTTTCTTCGGATAGAATTCCTAAAATTCTTTTTCGAGTAGTTTGCGGTTTATTCGTAATTATCGAAAGTTTTTCACCGAGTAAAGTATTCATTAATGTTGATTTACCGGCATTAGGTTTTCCGATAATTGCAACATAACCTGATTTAACCGCCATTTATATCCTTTTAGTAATTCATTATTATAAATTCATTTTTGCGAGACGAAATTATCTATTGAGCGGATTAAAGACAAATGCCAATAAATTGTATAGCCATACAAACTGATTTTTGGGGGAAATAGTTAAAACTATATTTAGCCGTCTTTCTCAAAACAAAACGCCATTGTTGTATTATTTTCTAAAATCCCTATTTTTCGAACTACATATACTCAATAAAAAATGCGGAATATTATCTGCAAATAAAAATCAGCTTACTAAATACATGAAATTAAATGAATACTAAATCAATAATTAGAAACACTATGAAATTACCAATCAAGAAATCCGGCAGTGAGAAATTCGTGATTGTAAAAGTTAAAGGTGCCATTACAAGAGAACGGGCAATGAAGAATAATATTAAAGCGCACGAGTTTGGTGAAAAATACGGTACTAACAAATATCTTGTTGATTTAACGGAAGCAAGGAACACCGAAGGAACAATCGGTAATTATAAATTTGCATACGAGGATATGAATAATCCTCCTCAACCTATAAAAAAAAATGCCTATGTTGCTATGGTTGTCGATCCAAATGATAGTTCTCATGATTTTGTAGAAATAGTTGCACAAAACAGCGGCTTGAATGTTAAAAAATTTACTTGTGTAAAAACTGCAGAAAGTTTTTTGTTGAATGTATAAATATAATTTTCAGTAGCTCTTAAGTTTATTTTTAAAACTTTTGTGTGAATCCAAAATTATTAAAGTACTTAGGAGCACTATAACAGCCGCCAAACCGCCTGCAAGTAAAAATTGATTATTATTAAACAGCCCATCCAAAATACCAGTGTTTTTTTTCACGAAGTCTTCGACATTTTCAATAAAGTTATAATTGCCTGCGGGAGGATTCATTTTTGCAATAATCACAATTGAAGTAATAAAAACAGCCGCAATTATAATTCCAAACACAGATACAATTCCCGCGAAAAACATATTCATCTTTGATTTTATAGCGTTTGTATTCTTATGAATTATGTTCATCACCTTGTTTGTAAAATCTGCCGGTGCTTCAAATACTTCCAGACTTCGCAAAGATTCATCAACAATTTTAATAGCTTTTAATTTATTCAACGATTCTGTATCGCTGTTAATATATTCTTTTAATTCATTTATAGAAGATGCATCCAATTGATTATCTATGTAATCATTTAACATTTCGTCCGTAATTTTTTTCATAACATTTCCTCCTGGTAATTATGTTTTAAGAGGAGATCTCTTAAAGCATTCCTCGACCTGTGCAACAAAACTTTTGTATTTACTAAAGAAGTACCGAGCACTTGGCTGATTTCTATAAGTGATAAACCGTCAACATAAAAAAGTATTACAACAAGCGCGTTACGCACAGGCAGCTTATCAACAATTTTTAGAATATAAGATCTTGCATTTTCCGAATTAGCATATATTTCATTATCATCTTCGGCAGCGAGATCAAAATGCTCGTCAATCGATGTCATTTCCTGTTCAACTTTTCTTTTTCGCGATGCAATTAATGTTAAGCCTGTATTGTACACAATCCTATAAAACCATGTTGAAAATTTAGCATCTTGTCTAAAATCTTTCAAAGCATTAAATGCTTTTAAAAAGCAATCTTGTAAAGCTTCCTCTGCATCCATTTCATTTTTAAGAAGTCGTTTTAAAAGCGAAAAAGCCCTGTCCTGGTATCTTTTAATTAAAAGAGAAAAATCTGCTGAATTCCCTCTCTTAACTGAATCAATAATTTCTATGTCGGTTAAATGCCTCATCGCTGGTTTCGACTTGTGTACTTTAATAAAGGTTACATTCAACATGAAACTATTTTTTGTAACCTTGGCAAAATACCCAAAGTCCAAAGTAGTGTTAAAATTATGAATATGAAATTAACAGAAACCGGCAAAAAATAAAGAAATTTATTGTAACCTGTTGTAAAATATTATAGTCGTAAGTAATAAATAAACAAGGAGATATATTATGGAAAGTGTAATAGCGGTTTTTATCCCGATAATTATAACATTGGTAATTGGACTTGTACTTATAAGCTCATTCTATTTCAACTCGAAAGAAAAACAGATGATGTTGGACAAAGGTTTATCCTACGAGCAAATGATGGAATTGCTGAAAGTTAAAACCGATCATTTATTTACGCTGAAAGCCGGAATTATTATAGCATTTTTCGGTGTAGGTTTAGGATTAGGATTTCTGTTTAGGGATTGGTCTTATAATGACGAGTGGATGGGATTTTCAATTATTACAATGATTGGCCTCGGATTTATAACAGCATATTTTGTAGCTCGTAAAGTACAAAAGGATAAGTAATAATATTAAATTAAGAAGAGACGCTGCAAAACAGCGTCTCTTTAAACTTATGCAAGTTCATGTTCTTCAAGCCATCTTTGAGCATCCAACGCCGCCATACAACCTGAACCTGCTGCAGTAATAGCTTGCCTGTAAACTTTATCCGAAACATCGCCCGCTGCAAAAACTCCTTCCACATTCGTAAAAGTTGAACCGGGTTTAACTTTCAAATATCCTGTTTCGTCCATATCAAGTTTACCATCGAATATTTTTGTATTGGGCTGGTGACCAATAGCCATAAAAATGCCGTCCGCTTCAACATTATATGTTGAGCCGTCTTTTGTGTTTTGAAGTACTGCTCCAGTTACAAATTTTTTACCGCCTTCTTCCTTGCCGATGATTTCTTTAATAACGGCATTTGTAATGAATTTTATTTTAGGATTTTTTTGAGCACGCTCAATCATAATTTTTGATGCTCGAAATTCATCGCGCCTATGAATAATAGAAACTTCAGAAGCGAATTTTGTAAGATATGTTGCTTCTTCCATTGCCGTATCTCCGCCGCCGACTACAAGTACTTTTAACCCGCGGTAGAAAAATCCGTCGCAGGTAGCGCAGGCCGAAACACCGTAGCCCATATATTTTTTTTCACTTTCAATGTTAAGAAGTTTTGCAGATGCGCCGGTTGCAACAATTACGGCATCGGCAGTATGGGTTTCGTTTTCAACTTTTATAACAAAAGGTCGTTTCGAAAAATCTACATTGTCAACAAATTTAAAAAACGGTTTAGCGCCAAAACGTACAGCTTGTTTTCTCATTACATCCATTAACTCAGGCCCCTGAATACCGTCTTCAAATCCAGGGTAATTTTCAACCTCCGTTGTAATTGTCAATTGACCGCCCGGCTGCATACCTTCAAAAATTACAGGATTAAGATTAGCTCTGCTCGCATAAATTGCTGCGGTTAAACCGGCAGGTCCCGATCCTATTATAGCTACTTTGTGATGATTCTCCGACATTAGTTTCTCCAAAAAATTTATTCTGTTTTAAGTTGTGGTTTAAATTTACTGAAATATTAGATGGAATTTTTACAGTTTGGATTCAAAAACTATTTACCCGGACTTGCTTCATCAATCAAAAATTTGGCATTCCTTTGTATGCCTTTTAACTTTGCCCGTTTAATGGGGCTTTCTTCAAATCTAATTTTAAAATCTTCTTCACTGATTTCTAAGATAGTATCCAGGTATAATTCTTTGTTCTGTTTTGATTTGAATTCATTAATAACTGTTTCTTCGGCAAAACTTTTATTCCACGGACAAACATCCTGGCAAATATCGCAGCCGAAAATCCACCCGTTGAATTGACCCTTAAATTTATTGGGTATCTCGTCCTTGTTTTCAATTGTCAAATATGAAATACATTTATTAGCATCAACAACATAATCATCAACAATAGCTTTTGTTGGACATGCATCAATGCATGCCGTACATGTTCCGCAAAAATCATTCATCGGTTTATTATAATCGAATTCATAATTTGTAATTATTGTTGCAAGAAAAATCCAACTGCCCATTTCCCGCGTTATTATGTTTGAATGCTTGCCCATCCACCCGATTCCCGATTTTATTGCCCACGCTTTATCCATAACGGGACCGGTATCAACATAAGTTTTACATTCAAAACCCGGATCAATCTTTTTCAATTCGTCTTCAAGTTGTTCAAGCATATCCCAAATTATTAAGTGATAGTCTTTTCCCCATGCATACCGCGATACTTTTCCAAATCCATCTTCTTCTTTATGAAATTCTTTTATAAAATAATTCACTGCAAGCGATAAAACACTCTTTGCTTCGGGTAAAATGTTTTTTACATCAAGCCGTTTTTCGGAATTGCGTTCCATATATTGCATCCCGGCATTATAACCTGATGCAAGCCATTGTTTTAATCTGACGGTTTCCTTTTCCAATAAATCTGCGCGTGAAAAACCGATTAAACCAAATCCAAGTTCTTTTGCTTTTTCTATTACTATTTTATTTGTGATTTTCATTTGCACAAGTGTTTTGCGCAAAGTTACAAATATTTTTTAAAGTATGATTTGTTTTTTGAGATATCTGTAATACTGGATTACAAAATTCGGGAATTGTCTTTATCTAACTACCAGTTAGGTTCTTTTTTAATTGCTTTGACATAAACATCGTCATCAACAATTATAGTTTCGTATGAAGTTAGCCCCCTCCTTCCGCCTGAAAGATTGCCGGTTTTAAGATCAAACATCCAACCGTGAATGGGACATCCGACCATACCTTTTTCAATAAATCCTTCGTGCATCAGATGTGTTTTTTGATGTGGGCAAATATTGCTAAGTGAATAAACTTCATCTTGAACTTTGAAAATTGCTATTTCAACATCATCAACAAAGAATTGTTTGCCTTGCCCTTCTTTCAAATCGGTAAGTTTACAAACTTTAACAAATCCTTCCGGAATATTTTTCATATCAATTTTGTAAAAAGTTCTTTTGCCATAAAACCTTTTTCGTTTCTCGAAATTTTTGCACCTTCGTAAAACGGATCGTGTTCAAAAATCAGGGTCCATTCATTCTCTGTGGCTTCAGAAAGTATTTTTTTCTTTTCTTCAATAGTAACAAGCGGCTGTAAATCATAACCCATTACATACGGGATTGGAATATGCGATGAAAACGGAAACAGATCCGCACAGTATAAAATCGTGTTTGTTGAATCCGAGATTTTAACCATCTGCTGTGAAAAAGTGTGACCGTTAATTGGAATTAATTCCAACTCGTCATCAAAAAATTCGCGACCGTCAATAAATTTTATTAATCCTTCCTCATATAAAGGATTAAACCTATTGTACACGAAACTTGCGCGGTCTTTTTCGGACGGTTTTCTTGCCCAATCATGATGTTTCTTTTGCACATAAAACTTTGCGTTCGGAAATGCAGGAATCCATTTTCCGTCAATTAGTTTTGTTGAACCTCCCGTATGATCAAAATGAAGATGAGTAAGTATAACATCGGTTATTTCATCATGACTTATGTTCAGTTTTTTCAATTCAGACGTAAGAGAAAACTTTGTATAATCTACACTATAAATACGGTTAAATTTTTCATCCCAAAATTCACCTATTCCTGTATCGATTAATATTTTTTTTGTATCGCTTATTAAAAGCAAATTACGGGTAGTTAATTCAACACGATTCATTTCATCTGAAGGATTACTTAAGCCCCACAATGGTTTTGGAATAATTCCAAACATGGCACCGCCGTCCAATCCAAACGAACCCGTTTGAATTGTATGTATTTCGTACTTGCCTATTTTCATTTTTTATCGATATGTTTATTTAAGAATATTTGGATTACATTAAACTTAACAATAATATTTGGTTAAAGTTCATGACACACTATAATCGAGCAGTAATTGCAAAACTTAAGCGCATAATATTTTTTTCAGTTTTATTATGCTTTGTATCAAGTTGTTCAACCCAAGAACAGTTAAAAAATACTGATGATAATTCACTCTATCAAGTAAAGGCGATGACTTTTAATATTCGTTATGGTTCAGCCGAGGATGGAGGAAACAGTTGGAACAACCGCAAGCAAATCTTATTCGATGTTATCCGGGATTTTAATCCGGATATATTGGGTTTGCAGGAAGTTCTGAAATTTCAACTTGATGAATTACTTGATGTTATGCCTCATTATACTTACTCCGGGGTCGGCAGGGATGATGGAAAAACAGCCGGCGAGTTCGCCCCGATATTCTATTCAAGGGACAGATATATTCAGGATACTACTGAAACATTTTGGCTTTCCGATACACCTAATATTCCGGGGTCGAAAAGTTGGGGCAATAATATTACACGTATTTGTACTTGGGCAAAACTTTTCGATAAATTTTCAGGCAAAACATTTTATTTTATGAATGTTCATTTGGATCATCAATCATCCGTATCACGCATAAAAAGTGCATTGGCTATTGTTCAAAAAATAAAAAGTTTCAACAACAACTTACCCGTAGTATTAACAGGCGATTTTAATACCGGCGAAGATGATCAAACTATTAAAACAATTTTGGATTACGGGTTAATAGATAGTTATAGAAAATTGAATGCAAAATCTGCAAACGAAGGAACATTCAACAGTTTTACCGGGGAGGATTCAAAAGATAAAATTGATTTCATTTTCGTTTCAAAGCATTTTGTGCCGGAACATTCATCGATAATAAAAACAAATAGAAACGGGAAATATCCTTCGGATCATTTTCCGGTAACAGCGGTTATTGAGTTTATGAAATGATTATCATATATGTTTCACTATTCATAGTTATATAAATTCTTTATGAAAATTCTATTGTTTTTGATTGTGTTTACTTTAACACTATATCCACAAACAGTAAAAATTATTGAAGTAATTGATGCAAATCTATTTAAGCTTCAGGACGGAAGACTTGTAAAACTTGCAGGTATTGATTGTCCTCAACTTTCGCATCCTTCAATTTATTTTCAATCAATGGCTAAAGATGCCTTTGATTATTCAAAAACCGAACTTCTTGACAGAATGGTTTTAGTTGAACCGGTTTCAAAACCTACAGGTAAAGATTATGAATTTGTTATGATGTATAAAAAATATCTTCTTTCTCAGGCAAATATTAATTCCAAATTTTTAATTAATGGATTTGGAAAATTTTATGACAACGTAAACTTAGCGATCAAGCATGAGCTATTGGATTCAGAAAGTGAAGCAATCAAAAACAAAAGAGGAATTTGGTTTTATGGAAATAATCTGACAAACTATGATACTTTAGATGCAGACTTTATACAAAATCCTTCTTCCCGTTATTTATCGAGTTACGATTTCTTTAGAAACAAAACTTTTCCCCAACGGCCATTATATTTTCAAATACCGGCGGAAATCCTTGCGGGTTTTGGTGTTTCTTTCGTTGCTTCATTAGCATCGGGATTGATAATTTATTCGCTTGAAGACAAAAACGGAGAATTCTCCGGTTTATCTTCTGCACTTTATGGTATTATGATTGGCTACAC
>CAZRMG010000040.1:0-7641 GCA_964601095.1 uncultured Melioribacteraceae bacterium
AAAAAAGCAATAAAACCAAGAATGCCGTTTTTCAAGGGATTAAAAAAATATCTGCAAGCAAGGTTATAAAATACTTTCATTTCTTCCTCTGTTATTTAAAAATCATAATAGGGAGGAATAATTTTCTGCGTGAAATAATTGTTTAATTAGTAGTTCGAAGAATTCAATTTTTGGAAAAGAATATGTTATTTGTTTTTCAAAAATAATTTGAAATGTTAAAGATTGAATAAGAAAATAACGATTGGAATTTTTTATACTGGTGTGTTTTAAGTCTAAGTTATAATATTGCTAATCACCAAGTTTCTTTTGCGTAATGAATTTGTTGATATTGAGCAATTCCGGTCTTTCATTAAAAAGCTTTAGAATATCATCTAAAAGGAATATTTCTTTTTTGTGATATAAAGCGTTGTAGATTTCTTTTATCAAAGTATAGTCTTCTTCGGTATCCACAGTCCATCTGTGAAAAGACAAATCGATGTTACTAATAAAATATTCTATATGAAATAATTCGGGATGATTATAAAGATATGGTGTAACGTGTTCTCTTTCATGTGTTACAGAACTTTGATTGTAAGCTTTCTCAATAGCTGAAGAAGAGAATACTTCAACATTAATACCGTAGGGATAATTTTTAGTTGATAAGTAATTGGTGGATTTTGATTCTTGTCCATGCAAAAAATTTTTTACAGCCACATCAATGATGTTGGGATCGACAAGAGGGTTATCCCCTGTTAGTCTAACTATTACTTCTGAATCAAACTGTTTTGCCGCGAAATAGTATCTTTTGAGAACATCAAGTTCATCGCCGCGAAAAATTTTTATTTTATTTGTATTACATAAATCTTCAACAACGTTATCTTCAGTTGATGTTGTTGTAGCAATTATTATATCATCAAGTAATTCTGCGGACTCAACTCTACGAATTAATCTCAACAACATCGGTTCGCCGAGAATATCTTTTAGTATTTTTCCCGGCAACCTTGTTGAACCCATTCTTGCCTGGATGATTGCATGTATTTTCGGTTTTATCACCAAATAGTCCATCCTCCGTCAACGCAGAAATTCTGGCCTGTAATATAGCTTGAGGCATCGCTTGTCAGCAGAAT
Organism: uncultured Melioribacteraceae bacterium; assembly: GCA_964601095.1. Lineage (GTDB taxonomy): Bacteria > Bacteroidota > Ignavibacteria > Ignavibacteriales > Melioribacteraceae > JAEWUC01. Next base: position 1,107 of record CAZRMG010000040.1, read on the forward strand.
TACAATACCTTTTAATTCATCGGGGTTGCCGATTCTTCCCAATGGAATTTTTTTCGAAAGGCTTCTAATAAATTCTTTATTCTTTTGAACAGAAGGTTTTGGAAATGCCCCTGGAGAAATACAGTTAACTCTTATCTTATATTTTGCAAAATGAACAGCAGTATATTTAGTAAGTTGAATAATCGCTGCTTTTCCCGCACCATAATTTGGAGGATTATCGAATCCGCTGTTGCCGTAAACTTCGGGGTTGGGCGATACAACTCCGTACATAGATGCAACATTTAAAATTACTCCGCCGTTTTTTTTCATATACTTTAAAGCAGTTTGAATACACCTAAAATAATTGTTGATTGTACCGTCGATTCCGGCATTCCAATCTTCTTCGCTAATTTCATCAAGCTTTCCCGCCCGGCCGTAGTTTGCGTTGTTTATTAAAATATCTATCTGCCCTTCTTTATCGAAAATATTTTTGAAACAATCTTTAATGCTTTTATAATCACTCACATCACAGTTTATGAATTTTTTTTTGTTCCTTTTAGGTATTGAAGCAATTACTTTTTTAGCCGCTTCAACATTTTTACCAACTATGTAAACCGTAGCACCATATTCTGCAAGAACTTCGGATATTGCCGTTCCCAAATAACTATAACCGCCCGTAACAACAGCGATCTTTCCTTTTAGGTCAAAGATGTTTTTCATATTAATTCCAATTTGAGGGGATTAACAAAGTTTCATTTTCTATTTCTAATTTTATTAAAATAGATTTATGAGAATTCACAAACTCCAATTTTTTATTGTCGTTTAGTACGTCGATTATAGCTTTCAGATGATCAACATTATCGATTCCAATCACCGCTTTATCAATTAACTGATTTGAGATGACAAATAATAAAGCCAATTCATATATAGTAATTCCCAATTTTGCAGAAAAATCATTTAACAACAAAAGATGATCTGAGAATTTCTTAAGATTAGGCGGCAAATCGCCAGGCTGCTTAAAAAACAATCCTTGTAAGAAAACAGATCGAACATGGATTTCAACGTTCTTTTCTTTCAGTATCTGAAAATACTTTTCAAACCGGCGGTCAAATAAATTGTAAGGAATTTGAACAATATCAAATTCAAGGTTGTCATCAAAAATTTTTATGAGTTGATTGGGATAATAAAGCGAGAATCCTGCTTTCTCTATTAATCCTTCACTTTTTGTCGATACAATACTTTTATATATAGAAGGGTTCTTTTCGTAATTATCATAATTGTGAAGCAGCATTCCATATAGACTATTAACACCTAATCTTTGCAAGCTTTCTTTAGTTAGTTTTTCTATTTCGTCGGGAGAACAATTATGTATCTTTGATATAATTTTAAATGACGAAGAGTTGTTTTTTATATAAGCACCCAAGACGTTTTCACTTTCGCCGTATACTTGTGCCGTGTCAATATAATTTATCGTGTATTCTTTTAAAGAGTCGAGTATTTTATATACTTCTGCTTTCGGAATTTTACCTGTCTTATTGTTAATACCGTAATCCAATCCGAATTGCGCAGTGCCGAGTACTATTTTATCTAATAATTGTTTCATCTGCCGCAAATCAATAGTCATGATTTATTTATAGCAAAAAATGTCAATCTGAAACTAACTCGAAAGTTAGAGGAGTTCCTTTTGAGATATTGTCTTTAGCTTTTTTTCCAAGAATTCCTTTTATGTGTTTTGGAGCCAATCCGTTTGATGGACGAATTGAACGAACATTTTCTTCAGTAAAAATATCGCCCGTTTTCATATCTTTTACAATAAATAGTGAACGGGCGAATTTCCTGCTGTTCAAAATTTTATTCGATAATTCTAAAATCGGTTTACCGAGAGCTTTTTCAACATTGCGAATACCGCTTGTCATTTTTCTGAATTCTTCCGGTTCAAGAGAAAAAGATGAATCGGGTCCTCCCAAGTTTCTATCAAGTATAAAATGTTTCTCAATAATCTGAGCACCAATCGCCGCCGCCGCTATCGACACTTCAGTACCTAATGTATGATCAGATAAACCAACGCCAGTCTGATATTTTTCTTTTAAATATGGAATCGTTTTCAAGTTTGCGTTTTCAATTGGGGCAGGATATTCTGATGTACATTTTAACAAAGCGATATTATTGTTGCCGCAGTTTCGGCAAGTGTCAACGGCTTCCTTTATTTCATCTTCTGTGGCAATTCCAGTTGAAATAATTACCGGTTTGTTTTTGGATGCAACATATTCTATCAAAGGCAAATCAACAATTTCGAACGATGCAATTTTATATGCGGGTACATTCATCTTTTCTAAAAAATCCACGGCACTTTTATCGAAAGGTGAAGAGAAACAAATCAATCCTATATCATCGGCAATTTTTTTTAATTTGGGCTGCCATTCCCAAGGCGTGTACGCTTGTTGATAAAGTTTATAAAGTGTGGTGCCGTCCCAAATTGTTCCTTGCTTTATCTGGAAGTATTCGTTGTCGCAATCAATAGTTATTGTATCAGGAGTGTAAGTCTGGAGTTTAATAGCATCCGCCCCACACTCTTTTGCGACACGAATAGATTTTACTGCAATATCGAAATCGTGGTTGTGATTTGCTGAAAGTTCGGCGATTACAAATACTTTATTCTCTTTACCGATTTCAAAATTTGCGATTTTCATTTCACCGTCCTCGGAAGAAAATATTTCGAAAAAATTTCCCCGTTGATTGTTGTATCTTCAATATATTCGAAACCTGCCGATAAAAAACTTCTTATGGATGCATTATTCTTCGGAAGAATATAAGCATTTACACCGTTAATTGAATTGAACTGCGCAAGCATCCTTAAGCAGCTTTCTGTAAGCATTTTCCTTGCAAAACCTTTCCCTCTGAATTCATTAGTTATGCTGATGCTTATAACGGCAGAATTATTATCTTCTATCTGAAAACGTACTTGGCCAATAAAATTATCGTCCTTGTTAAAAGCCAAAAGAAATAAATAGTCCGGGTCGTTTATCTTGTGTGAAAACCATTTTTCATGTTCTTCCAGTGAAATTGGATTTTTATTTATAGATTGTTCTCGTACACTTGAATCGTTTGAAAGACTAAAAACAATATCGGAATCCTTCAAAACTGCTTTTCTAAAATAGAATAATTCTTTCTTACAAAAAGAATCAATAAGAAATTTGACAACCCTTCTCGATCCCTGCCCGTCAATTTGCGTTTTGCCTTTTGCGCCGATCTTTTTTCTTGTAGAAATTGATTTCAGCGAATTAAGCTGATCGTTGATTTTTTTTAGATAATTGGAATCACCGTGGTAAATTGTATCTATTAAAAACCCGGCTTTCTTCCATTCCGAAATATTATTTTTTTGATTGTCGGCTACAGAAACGGCAATAGTCGGGGTTGAAGTTGCGGCAAGTTCGTAAAGGGTTTGACCCGCCGCAGTAATTGCCGCATCGCTTGAGAGCATTAGTTCTTTCATCCGCGATGCATCGATTGAGAAATAAACATCAGTTAATTCATCCTTTAGTTTCTCGAATTCCTTTTTGTTTGAATCGCTGCTTCCAACAATAACATTTTTATGAAGTCCCGGGAAATTATTTTGTATTGATTTAATTGTTGGTATTGTCAGGTTTTTAATATCCTGCCCGCCAAATGTTATTATAACAGAGAATAAGTTTTGGTTAAACTTTCTTTGAGGTAAATCCCAAAAATCCTTTCGTATCGGTATATATTTTGCGCCGAGTAGATACTCACAGCCGGGATTTTTTTTGTATGGAAATGTTTCGGCATTTATTGTGCCGTTCAATATTATCCCGGGAGGATAATCTAAGCGAAGAAAATCATCTATAAAAAGAGAGGTTTTACAAAGCTTTGATAATGTTTCATAATATTCTTTGCCGGCGTGGTACGAATCGATTACTAAAATATCGGAACCGTTAATGTCGGCAAAAAGTTTTGTGGGGTGTGTTAACCAATTTATAATTTTATGGTTTGACTCAGCGAGGTAATTAACTGCGTTGTCATCTCCGTTGACATAAAAAGTAATATCAAAATATTTTTCTTCAAAGGCCTGGTACAAGGATAAACAGCGCGTGATGTGGCCGTAACCGGTATTTTGAAAACCCTCGGTAACTATCGAGACTTTCATCTTGCTTCTTTTATTGTATCGATAATTGCTGCGGAGATATAATCCAAATCTTCATCTAAAAGTAAAGGATACATAGGAATTGAAAATTCTCTTTCGTAAAATTGCTCGGCTATTGGAAAATCTCCCGTCTTGAATCCGAAAGTCTTTCTATAAAAAGGTTGAAGATGAACGGGTACGTAATGCACTTGCAATAGAATATTTTTTGATTTTAATTTTTGAAAAAAATCTTTCTTAGAAATTTTTAGTTTTTCAAACCTTATTTGAAGCGGGTATAGATGGTAAGCATGTTTTACATTTGTAGAAACATGCGGGCAGATCAATTCTTCAATATTTGAAAAAACTTTATCGTAATATTCGGCAATTTGTCTGCGTCTTTTTACAAAGCTATCAAGTTTTGCTAATTGTGTAATTCCAAGCGCACATTGTAGATCGGTTATTCTATAATTTAAACCGATTTCATGCATTTCATAATACCAAGGACCGTCGTTCTTTTCCAAAATAGATTCATCCTTTGTCATACCGTGAGTGCGCAAAGTTTTAATTCTTTTATCAAAGAATTCGTTATTTGTTAAAACTGCACCGCCTTCGCCCGTAGTGATATGTTTAACAGGATGGAAACTTAAGTTAACTGCATCTGAATATTTAACGGCGTAAGCAATATCGTTGTTATATTCTGCACCGAGAGCATGGCAAAAATCATTCACAAGTTGAAAACCGTATTTATGTTGCAGAGATTTTAATGTACTCCAATCGCATGGGTGACCTGCGTAATCAACGCCAACAACAGCTTTTACATTAATGTTTTGTGATGAGTAAAATTTTAGTTTTTCTTCAAGCTTGTTTATATCGATTGTGTAAGTTGACGGATTGATATCGGCAAAATCCACTTTAGCCCCAACATAAACGGCGCAATTGGCGCTGGCCAAGAATGTAATTGGTGTTGTTATAATTATATCGTTTTTCTTCCAGCCGAGACCCATTGCAATGAGGTGGAGTCCAGCAGTACCATTTGCCAAAACGGTAGCATATTTACTTCCGAACTTTTCACTCAAAGCATTTTCAAATTTTTGAATAGTTGGACCTTGTGTCATCCAATCACTTTTTAATGCATCAATAACCGCTTGTATATCTTTATCATCGATAGACTGTTTTCCATAACTGTAAATCTTTTGTGTTGGACTATTTTGCATTTCTAAACTCAATAGTTGTTTTGATGGATTTTTACTCTGAGCTCTATGCTCTACGCTTGTTTCAATCTCCATAAATTGCTTCGGCGCCGTCAACATTTTTTAAAATCATATCGCGTAACTCTTCAATAGAAAGGAAATGATCGTTATTGCCGCTATTGTAGCTAAAGCCGTATTCGCAAATCTTGCCTTCTTTGCCGTTGCTTTCTTTTCTGAATTTTTCGATATCCCAAAGCTGTGTTGAAGGAAGAATTACATAATAGTTATCGAACTCAATAGTATTGATTGCGTCTGTCGCTGTTATCATTTCTTCGTGAAGTTTTTCGCCGGGACGAATTCCTACGTTTTCATATTTTGCGTTTGGAGCTACTGCTTTAGCAAGATCCAAAATGTTATAAGAAGGAATTTTCGGAACGAATAATTCACCGCCCCACATTTTATCGAGAGCCATCAAAACGAAATTCACTCCCTCTTGAAGAGTAATGTTGAAGCGGGTCATTCTTTCATCGGTAATCGGTAAAACACCTGAGCTTCTTTTATCGAGGAAGAAAGGAATAACCGAGCCGCGGCTGCCCATAACGTTCCCGTAACGGACAACTGCAAAGCGGATATCGTTAGCGCCTTTGTAATTGTTAGCTGCGACAAATAATTTATCGGATGTTAATTTTGTAGCGCCGTAAAGATTGATCGGTGCTGCGGCTTTATCGGTACTTAATGCTATTACTTTTTTAACTCCCGCAGCCAGACTTGCATCAATAACATTCTGCCCGCCGATAACATTTGTTTTAACTGCTTCGAACGGATTGTATTCTGCTGCAGGCACCTGCTTTAATGCAGCGGCATGGACAACTATATCAACACCGGTCATAGCCATTGCCAGTCTTTTTTCGTCGCGGACATCGCCAATAAAATAGCGTATTAAAACGCCGTCTTTTTTGAATTTAGTGTTTTGCTGCATCTCAAATTGCTTCAGTTCATCACGACTGTAGATTATTATTTTTTTTGGCGTATAATTCTTTAATACAGTTTCAATAAATTTTTTACCGAAAGAACCTGTCCCGCCTGTAATCAGTATTGTTTGACCGTTCATCTTTCCTCGTTATTAACCTTAGCAAATTTAGGAAAATTATTGCTCTATTTTCTATGAGACATTTGTAGGTAAGAAGAATTCTGGGTTTATTCAATTATATTAATAACTACTTGTTGC
>CAZRMG010000040.1:7651-10764 GCA_964601095.1 uncultured Melioribacteraceae bacterium
TTATTTGAGTGTTTTGATGTGAAAATATGCTATCAAATTTGAGGAAATGAAATCATTTGAGAGAAGTGTTTGTATGTTTATTTAAAAGCAGAACTATTAGAAGAATCTTCCGTTATTCCGCATGTTTCATAAAATTCATTAAAAAACGGAACATACTTTTTGTAAAGATGATGCAGTTTCTCCATCTTATAATTTTCAAAAACCCAAAGATGTTTTTTTAACTTGTATATTCTCGAAAATACAGTGCGGTTGTAAAACGGTCCCGCAATTCTTATAAGAACATAAATAAGCCAATGCCGGAAATGAAAAAAGTATTGAGATTTGAGTTTTGAGTATTTTGAACGTTCTATCGTCTTCTTAAAATATTCCGAAGCGCGGATATGATTTTTCCCGTCGCCGAAACCGATTATATCGTGGATTAATTCTTTTCTTCTTGAATCTTTCACTGGGTCAAAGAAACTATCAATTCTTCCTGTTGAATAATATTCGTTTATTGAATTCTGGAATTCATTCGTATTACGAACAAGAGCAGAACCTTGATAAACGGGGTCGCGGTTAAAGTTGGGATCGGGATTTATAAATATTGTTTGCTTGCCCATTAACCAGCTTTCAAGCGCTGTGGTGGATTCGAAGCATGTCCAAATACCCGAAACGCTTATTAAATCGTGAATAGCTTCTTCCTGGCACAGGTAAATTACATTTTGATATCCTGCAAGTTCGCACATTTCGTTTTTCACAGGTTCGGTTCTTTCCGGTGCATTTTCCTGCGGATGCTGTTTCAAGATAAACAATATATCGGGATTTGCTTCAATGGCCTCTCTTAAAATATTCTCAACTGCATTTCTTTGTTGTTCAATCCATCGTAATTTGTTTTCGTCCCCGCGTACCCAAACAAGCAATTCTTCTCTTCCGCGTTTATGATCTAATTTACCAAAAGCCCAGCCCGCATAACCAATAATTTTATTGTATTGCTGTTTATTATATTTTGCTAAAAAATTATCCTTCTGCATGAACTTATAAATTGTATAACGATCGAATCCGGTACCACCCGTTACAACTATTTTATCTTTGAATTGCGGTTCTTTCTCTTTTAAAAAATTTGCAGTTCTTTCACTCCAACAGCAAACATAATCCTGGTAGAATTTTTTGTCGCGGTTGTATCCCCAGTAGTCAAAGCTGCCGTCCAATCTAAAATTACCTTCGGAGACCAAAGCAAATAACGGGATGTTTTGCTCGTATGCTATTTTGGAAATTTCGAAATATAAATTTGAACCGATTGTGTTTGCCTGAAGAATTACATCCGGCTTTATTTTATAAATCATGTGAATTTCAATATTAAGCGCGTGATAAAACTCGCAATTTAAAAATCTCTCGGCGTAATAGCGGATAGGCAAAAGCATCTCAACATCGCGCCCGGTTGAGTTATCGGTAAAACAGAGTACTTTGGTTTTTGTTTCCATATTGTAAAATTACGATTTGTTTAGTATTTCCTGACGAAAAATTTCAAATGCCAGCCACCAATCGAGCTCGTTGTAATCCCCGGTTGTCAATTCCCGCTTAAATAATTTCGTAGATAAAACAGATAATTTTTTGTGATCGTAACAATCAGCATTTTTAATTGATTGTGAATTAATTGTATCTTGAACAAAAGTATATAAAAACTCAATTGTTTTTTTAGACGGCAAATAGTTTTGTTTTCTTGTCTTTAGCTTTTTATTAGCAACAATATATAAACGTGTCTGGATTGTATTAAGCCGAAACGGGTGTGTTAATTCACCCTTGGCGAGCGGAAATTTACACAACTCTTTTTTGTTTGTTCTAATTATTTGCCTGAATAACTTCCCATTCTTCTTTAATGATAAATTTAGATTAATTAGGTTATCAAGAAGAGCCGGCTGGACAAAGGGCATATAACTTTTTAATATCCCGTCGTTTCTGACTTGTTCGTGTGAGTAATAATTTGCTAGTCGCGTTTTAATTGCAAATAGGTCAATCCAGTTTTTAATACCAATATTTTTGATAGGCGGCAGTTCCTCAAAAATAGTTTCAAGCTGTTCTTTGCATCCGGAGATCATTGATTGCTTTATGTCATTGTTAAAAATATCGGCGCGGCTTATCATCAAGAACGGAAGAATAGCATCAACATTTTTTTCTTTCAAATATTTCTTGCCGGAAATTAAAAGCCGGTTAAAGAATTCACGCCGCCATATTTCGCCGAATCCGCCGTCAATAAGTACATCATTTTTGTTTTTGAAGTGATCGTAATTTCTAAGTTGTATAAAACTTGAAACTGAATTGTTTACAAGAGACTGCAATACATATTCTTTTATTTCGCTTATCGTTTCATCGAAAGCCGGAAGAGGCATGTTTATTTGTTCGTGTTCAATTCCGAAAGATTCGGATAATTGCTTTGCAATATTCGAATCCGGACTTTCGAAATTGCCAAACGTGTGCGCTGAAAAAGGAACGTTTGTTTTTAACAACTGGGAAAAAATTACGCGCGAATCCATTCCACCGGATAAACTTAAATTAAGATTATGATTCTCACACGATGCGAACGTTGTAAGTGTTTCGAAAATATTTATGAACTCGCGAACGGAAAAATCTTTGCAGGAAAAACTATCGGCAAATTTGTGTTTCGTTTTGTATGATGAAAGAGTATCTAATTCAATTGTAAAACTTGAGCCGGAGTTTATTCTTGTTATTTCTTTAAAAACACTTTGTTCTGATATCTGGTTGAACAAAAGCCAGCGGCTGCCGAATACTTTATAATTTATTCCCGCACCAAAAATTTTTGCCAGCCAATCAGAACGGGTTGAAAATATATAATTATTATCAGGTGTTTTGTAAAAGAAAATATCGCGAAGACCGTACTTATCTGTAAAGAAAAATATTTTTTTGTTATTCCATTTAGTAATAACAAAGTGCCCGTTAAGATTTAGAAAGTTTTCATCGTTGAGAGTTTCATAATCATAACCGGATAAAAACTTAGCAGAGTTATCGAAATAATTTATTCCGACCCCACAAGCAGCAAAACCGCCTTCATCGTTCTTTCCAGAAAAAAAAGTTTTTTCGCTCCCACCGCCGCGGATAAAGAGTTTATCGTTCTCGTA
>CAZRMG010000040.1:10817-12218 GCA_964601095.1 uncultured Melioribacteraceae bacterium
TTCTTTCAATAAAGAAATATTGTTACCGGCAATCCCGATTATCCAGCTCATAAATAATTCTGTGAATCATAAAGGTGAGCGATCATGCTTGTAAAGTAGTTGAAAACATATATTGTATTGTTAATTTCCTTCATTCTTTGAAATAATATTATCTAAATACCCTGCTAATTTTTTAGTCAAACTTCTGTTTGAGTATTGTGAAATGTCCGACTCGTTTTTAATTAATTTGCCCGATTTGAATTTTGAATACAAATCTTTAACGGTTGCTATTGTTTTCTCGATGTCATTAAAGCCGCATGTAAAACCTGCATTGGAACCGTGAATAATTTTTGACGCATCGCTTTCTTCCGGCCCAATAACTAAAACAGGCCGTCTTACAGCTAAATATTCAAAAAGTTTACCGGGCAAGCGTCCGTTAACATTCGGCATGTCGTTTAATATCAAGAGCAAAACCTGCGAACGGTGCATTCTTTCAATTGTTTCTTTCCTGGAAAGATGATCGAATAAAGTCAAATTATTTTTTAGTTCGAGTGAATTAATCTCGTCTATAATTGAATGTCCTATAAATCCGGCCAATTCAATTTCCAAATCAGCTGCGAAATTTGGATCTTCTTTAGAAATAATTGAACAAGCTTTCCATAATGTTTTTGCATTGCGATCGGGCCCCAAACTGCCGTAATGACTAAGTGTGAATCTCAACGATAATTCAACATCTACATTTATAAAATCATCTTCATCGTAACCCCAGACAATAACATCAACATTTTTGGCGCCGATAGATTCGAGATCATTTTTCCATGTGTCGCTGCAGATTGTAACTTTATCGGCATATTTAAATACGCGTTGTTCCATTGTTTGATGAATTTTAAGCGAGATAGGATTAAGCATCAATTGCGGAAAATAATCTACCTGTGTCCACGGATCCTGGAAATCCGCATGCCATGGAATACCTAATTTCTTTTTTACACCGTATGCAATCATATGAGTTGACTGCGGTGGTCCGTTTGTGAAAATTGCATCAACATGATTTTTTTTTAAATACTTTGACAGAAACTTTATCGAGGGACGAATCCAAAATTTGCGCGCATCGGGAATAAATAAATTACCTCTAATCCAAATTCCTAATTTATGGGCTAACCCGGGTTTTTCTTCTTCTATAAAAACATTGTGAATGCGCTCTTCTTTTTTCTTTCCAGTAATTAGTTTGAAAAAATTATACGGTTCCCAAATTTTGGTTTTAAGCACTTTTGTGCCTTTTAAAACATCTTTGAAATTGTCATCATCAAGCACGGGATATTCAGGATTGTCGGCAGTACAGATTACAGGTTCCCAGCCGAATTCACGCAGGTATTTCGAAAACTTTAAGCAACGGTGGAGCGCAATTCCACCGACGTGACACAG
>CAZRMG010000041.1:0-12125 GCA_964601095.1 uncultured Melioribacteraceae bacterium
ACTTTTACATTAACAGGTTTGCCGCGCTGCATTCCCGGGTTAAATTTTAATTTGCTTACGGCGCTCATTGCTTCTTCGTCGCAGCCCATACCGATTCCTTTAATCAATTCGGTTTTTACTACATCTCCGTTTTTATCGACATAAGCGTAAATTTTTACCTTTCCTTGAATACCTGCCTTAATTGCAAAAGGAGGATATTTTAGATTTTCATATATGGCTTGTACTCCTCCTACCGGCGAGGGCTGTTGTTCAACAACTTCAAAAAACGGCGGGACTTCTTCTTCAACATGAACATTTACAACGGGTGGTCTAATAGGTGTATTAACTTCAGCGTAAGGATTAAGTTCAGTAGTTGCAATCTCAACATCGGGAATATCAATATCGCTCGGCGCTTCAACAGGAACCGGCGGCTGCGGAGGTGGAGGCGGTGCAGTTTGATGTTCTGTTCTTACAACATCTTCAAGTTTAAATACATCTTGAACATCATTTACAAACGAAGTTTCATTGCTTCTGTCGGGAAAAATTTTGAATGCAACTATTACAAGTGTAATCGAAAATATCATACTTATTTCGATAACTTTCTTGTAATGAAGCTTTAAATCTACTTTTGGATTTTTACGCAGTACCATATCAACCCCCTTTTATTGTAGTTTAAAAACTATTGGAACTGCAATTTGTACTTTGACAGGGACACCGGCATGTTTACCTGAAGAAAATTTGGTATTCATTACTGCGTTTGCGGCAGCAGTATCAAGAACTGTCCCGGTACCTTTTATAATTTCCGTTTTAACCACATTACCGTTTTCATCTATGAATGCTTTAACGAAAACCTTGCCTTCAAGTTTTTTATTTTTTGCTTCGGGCGGATATTTAACATTTTTTTGAAGCTCTATAATACCTCCTTGCGGCAATGGGGGATTATCGATAGAAATCATATACTCGGAACCAGCATTCAAGTATAAGTTTTCTAAAATAGAAGAAGGGGATTCTCCAAATCCGAAATAGATTTTGCTTTCTACATCATTACCTTTTTTGAAAAGTCCATATATTAAAAGACCCTGGAATTTAACATGCTTTTTATCTTTAACAGCCGGTGTAAATTCTATTTCCTCCAAGATGTTTAAAATATACGGTTCAATAATTTTTGAATAATTAACCGGAAGATTAAGACCAAATCTGCCGCCTGTTTTAATTCTTTTTACCTTTTTGATTTTCCCGTTTTCATCTGCATAATAATTATAACCGAACAAAACAGGTTCATTTATTTTCGAATACCCCTTCCAATTATTAACAAAAACTTTTTTTACTTCTTCGGCAATTTTTATCGAGTGGGCAAACGTCGGTGCTTTATCAAGTTGATTTATTTCGTAGTAAACTGCAGAATCGTCTTCAATCAATTCAATGTTTGATTTTTGCGGTCCGCATCCTGCCCAAGCAAAAACAATTAGTATTAAAACAAAAAGTCTCTTCATATTAATCCTCACAAATTTGCTTTAATAATCGTTGCGTTTTCATATTTTGATGTAACTTCAGCAGCGGGTAAACTGTTAATAAGTAATTGAATTTCTTCTTTTTGATTTTCCATCTGCTCGCTTACAGTTTGAATTGTGCTTTTATATTCGCTGGATTGTATAAACAAAAATATTGTTAAGATGAGGAGAACAACCGTTGCTGCATACGATGCAAACGAAAACACGTTTGTGCGCGTAAACGTAAAAATGTGTTTTGAGTTTTTTTCGGCAGCCGAGTAAAGAATTTTCTTTTCTAGGTTAAACGGTACTTCCTCCATTGTAAACGGAATATTCGTTTTTAAAGTATTCATTTGTTTAAAGTAGTTTCTTGCATCTTCATCCTGCGAAAGCAGTGAAAACAGTACCGGTTCTTTCCCCTTTTCAAGTTCACCGTCGAAATAAAGATTAATCATGTTTTCAATATCATGTTTCATTTAAAACTCCCGCTTAAATTTTTATTCTATAAATGGAGATAATTTTTTAATCAATTTTTGCCTTGTTTTGTGCAAGCGGCTTTTTACAAGTTCTTCGTTAATATCCATCATAACTGCAATTTCCTTATAACTTAATCCGCCGTACTCTTTAAGAAGAAAAACGTCGCGCTGACCAATATCCATTTTTTTCAACTCGTTCATTATCAACTCGCGCATTTCTTTTTGTTCAAAGTCGTACTCAATTTGATCGTTCGATACAATATTAATTTCATCGCTGTCTTCAGCATAAAATTGGTCCACCCTAATTTTCTTTCGCCTAAAGTAGGTATAAATATCATTCCGCACAGTTGAAAAAAGCCAGTATTGTACGCTTTCTTTGATTCTAATTTTATCCAAATTTTCAAACAACTTGATAAATGCGTTTTGAATTATGTCTTCACAAATCATTTTATCATATATCATTTTAAGGGCATAGTTATAGAGCTGCTTTTTATGCTGATTATAAATCAGCGTGAACTCTACAATATTTTGAGATTGATTTCTCAAACCGGAATTCTGTTTATATTAAAGATGTTTGAAAGTTCGAAATGTTGCCTGGAATAAAAAATATTTTTATATCAATTTAATGTTGAGAGAACATCATTCTGGAGATTGAATAATTCTTCAGCAAAATCAGCTTTTTTTGAGATTGCTTCACATTCGTAATATTTACCGAGATGTTTAAATACGATTGTCCTTATGTAAAAACCCTTATCGTTTTTGTACCTGTATGCCGAGAAATAGTTTTGATTTATTTTAAAAGTGCTTTCCGACGGAATATCTTTGAAATCAATCTTCAAATTTGCGGCGACGAAAGTTTTGCTGTATTTATTCAACTGATCTGTCTGTCTTTCAATATCATCTTCATCATTAACATTATTGTAGTTAATTCTTTTAAAGGCGATTGACGCCGTGTAATCGTTTTTTACAAGCCATAAATCAATGCAATTACATTCATTATCTTCGGCAACAAACCAATCGATTGGAAGGTTAACATATAAGTTTGTTGTTTTTGAATATGCCTTTTCACCCGACAGATTAGGCGTAGATTTATCAATACTTGTCTCACTTCCGCCGCACGAGATAAAAGAAATAATTAAGATTATTGAAATGATAGTTTTCATAACATGCCGCATAAACTTTGTTATAAGATAATTAAACAAATTCTATTTTAAAAGATAAGTTATGTCTGAAATGAATTTGATAAGGTTGGCAATAAAACTTTTTGTGATTGTTTTGGCAAGATAAAAAAGACGGCTTAGTTGCCGTCTCTTCTAAATCTATCTTCTTCTAAAGTTAAGATAAGTGAAATTCTATGTGAATCCGGCAGTCGCTCGGTTTCCGATTGACTCATTCTTGCGAAGGAATAATCGATGCGTAGTTTCGGCAAATGAATACCTGCGCCTATCGAAAATTGTTTAACATCATTATAACCCGCGCGCACTTCAAAAATATTCTTAAAATTATACTCGAATCCCGCGTGCATATCGAAACTAACGGGACCGATATTAAACGCCGAAGCATATTTTCTATTTTCAAAACGGATATCCGCGTCGAGAGCCGGCATAATTGTACCGCCCAATAAATTTAATGCATAAGCCGCGCCGATTTTCAAAGTTGGAGTAATCAATTCATTTCTGCCTGAGCTCCAAGCAACGATAGTTGTGGTAACATCCTGGATATTCGCGCCGAGGAAAAGATTTTCGTAAGGTTGATAAAACGCGCCGACATCAAACCCGATTCCGGTAGCGCTGTATTCTGCCAAACTTCTTGTAATAACTTTTACGTTTGCGCCCCAATAGAAATTATCGGTTTGTCTTTTGGCAAATGTTAAATACGCAGCCCAATCTGTATTACTGAATTCGGTTATTTTAGAATAATCAAGCCGGTCGGTATGAATGTCAAGAATGCCGTCACCGTTCGCGTCGTACAATGCGTTGCGTGTATCAGGAATTCCGTCAACTCCTATTCTTATTACACTTAAGCCGAAACTCATATCCGTTCCGTATGGAATTGCAACTGCGCCGTAATTATAATTAACGAGATTTCCGAAATGCTCTTCGTGCATCAATGCAACTTGTGGATAATCCATCCGCGCTAAACCTGCTGGGTTCCAATATCCCGAAGTTACATCGTTAACAATCGCAGTCTGGGCGCCGCCCATTGCAAGAGCGCGTCCGCCCACACCGATTGCTAAAAATTCTCCGGCGTATTTTCCAATCACTGTTTGGGAAAAAATTGATGTGAGAGAAAGAAGAAGAAAGAATGAAACAAGAATTATTCTTTTCATAAACGAATCCCATGATAAATAGTTATAGTAGAAATAACTATACTCTTTCTCCTTTCTGTGGTTGCAATATTATAGTTTATGATTGAGTTTTGCAACTTAAAAACCTCCCCCTTTAATTCCCCCTCCTTGTTTAGAAGGGGAATATGGGGGTGGTTTTATTTTTTTTCTGTCTGTTTAGCTACGGCATTTATTGCAGCGTTGATTGCTTCTTGATCGCCTAGATAATAATGTTTAATGGGTTTAAGATCTGCATCGAGTTCATAAACCAACGGAACACCGGTTGGAATATTTAACTCAACAATTTCCGCTTCGGAAATATTATCAAGATATTTTACGAGCGCACGCAAGCTATTTCCATGTGCGGCAATAATCACTTTCTTTCCGCTCTTAATTGTTGGTGCAATTGTCTCGTGCCAATACGGTAAAAATCTATCAACAGTAAGTTTTAAACTTTCAGTTAAAGGAGTATCTTTTTTCTCAAGATCAGCATAGCGTGGATCTTTGCCGGGATATCTATCATCTGTTTCTTCGAGAGCCGGCGGTGGAACATCGTAGCTTCTTCTCCAAATTTTAACTTTTTCGTTGCCGTATTTTTCGGCTGTTTCTGCTTTGTTCAAACCTTGTAATGCGCCGTAATGTCTTTCGTTTAATCGCCATGATTTAACGACAGGTATCCACATCAAATCCATTTCTTCCAACGCGATATAAAGAGTTTTAATTGCTCTTTTTAAAACCGAGGTAAAAGCAATATCGAAAGTAAAGCCCTCGGCTTTCATAGTTTTTCCGCCGAGATGCGCTTCTTCAACTCCCTTTTCCGAAAGATCAACATCTGTCCATCCGGTAAAAAGATTTAATTTGTTCCATTCGCTTTCGCCGTGGCGCAACAGTACAACTTTGTACATTTTTTTCACCATAATTTGTTTATAATTCTACGGCAAATATAAGAAAAATCATTTTACTTGTTGTTTCATTTAATAAATGCATGGATTATCTTTGTATTAAAATTGGGCTGAAGAATGAAGGACAAACTGATTTATCATTTTTTTTCGGACGACGACTTTTTAAGAATTTCCAACAAAATAAAGGAAGCCGAAAAAACAACTTCGGGTGAAATACGTGTAGGCATGCGAGAAAAGAAATCTTTCCGCACGCGGAGTAAAAATATACGGCAATTAGCTGAAGAAGAATTTTATAAATTAAACATGCACAACACGCGCGATAAAACAGGAATTCTTCTTTACCTACTTTTAAGCGAAAGACAATTTTACATACTTGCCGACGAAGGGATAAATTCGAAAGTTGCTCAGGATACATGGGATAAAGTACGCGACGAAATACAAATGAAATTTAAAGAAGGTCATTATGCCGGAGGAATTATTGCGGCTGTTGAAAAAATGGGCAGAGTTTTAACTGAACATTTCCCGATTAAATCCGACGATACAAATGAGCTTCCGAACAAGATTGTAATCGGCTAGTTTTACAAATGAAACTGCCTAACTACGAAAAAGTTGTAATTAATCCTCAAAAATTTACTGATTATATCCTCTCGGATTCCCATCCGATTGGGAAATACAAAGCGGCTTATTTTAAGAACATCGGATATGTAAAAGAAAATTATCACTTGCTAATGAGTGAAATATTAAAACTAATTAAAGAAAATAATATTGACTTGGAAACTGAAAATGAATTTGGAAAGAAATATATAATTTCCGGCATGATTTCGACTCCTAACAAAAAGATATTAAGAGTTACCACAGTTTGGTTTATTGAAAATAATAACTCGATTCCATATTTTGTTACTGTATATCCAACGAAAAGTAAATGAATATAAAAGAAAATAGCGTCGTTGTTCTCAAAGAAGATTTATCTAAACTGGGTTTAAAATCCGGCGATCTTGGTACTGTTGTATTTTGTCATCAAAACAATTCCGCCTTTGAAGTTGAGTTTTCTACTTTCTCCGGCGAGACAATTGCTGTAACAACATTAAGTTATTCGCAAGTTAGATCCGTCAGTGAAAATGAAATTCCTCACGTTAGACTTGTTAAAGTAGCATAAAACATCATTTACCCGGCGTATTGGAATTTTTTTTGTTCCATTTCTGTTTAATAATTCATGAAGAGACGAAATTTTTTAAAACATATATCAGCGGCAGCAGCGGCAACAATTATTGCCCCAGTATTTTTACGCACTGAAGTTAAAGCTTCGCCCGTAATTAAATTAAATTACAAGCCGCAACCCTCTGAGTGGAAGGATAATAATTTAACTATATCTTGGATAGGGCACGCTACTGTATTAATTAATTTTTTCGGTAAATGGATTTTAACCGACCCTGCTTTATTTGAAAGAGTCGGAGTTTATTTATTCGGTGCATCCATTGGGCCATCGCGTTTAACGCCGCCGGCACTTGATATTTCCGAGTTTCCGAAACCGGATTTGATTTTACTTTCGCACGCACATATGGATCATATGGATTACCCAACATTGAAACATTTTGCAAATGAATATCCGAATCAAATTGATGTAATAACCGCATATTTAACAAAAGATGTAATTGAAGACCTACCGTGGAAATCATTAAATGTTATGGATTGGAATGATGAATTGATTTTAAATGATATGCGTTTCAAAGCGCTTGAAGTCCAGCATTTCGGTTGGCGTTTCCCGTGGGAGCGCGACCGTTCACGCGGGTATATGAAAGACGGCAGAAGTTTCAATGCTTATGTTATTGATTATAAAGGCAAGAAAGTTTTATTCGGCGGCGATACCGCAATGACCGATAAGTTACAAATTGCTAAAAACGAAAATATAGATGTTGCGATAATGCCGATAGGCGCATACAATCCGTGGCGGCGTAATCATTGCAATCCCGAAGAAGCATTGCAAATGGCAAACGGTTTGAATGCAAAAGTATTCATTCCAATTCACACAAAAACTTTTAAACAAAGCAACGAGCCGTTTAACGAAGCAATAAATTGGATGAAAAAATCCGCATCAAATTATAACATGCAAATTGGAATTGACGAGATAGGACAAACCTTTAAACTGCAAGTTTAATAAACAAGCAATAAATCAATAGATACAAACAAAAATTCAAAGGTCATTTAGTAAACCAAACTCTAATTTTGATTATTGGTGTTTATGATTTGTTTGCTTTTTTGTTCTTTGGTCATTGCCTGTTTCTTGGTAATTGTATCTTGGTTATTTATTTATAGTAAACTTAAAATAGAATCAACAATATTATTTGTAAAAGCAGCTAATCTGTTTCTGCTTTGATGCCCGCTTGCTACAAGAACACAATCAGCACCTATTTCTGTTGCAACTTCGTAATCGTGTATTGTATCCCCAATTACCAATGTTTCTCCCTTTCCGTTGCCAAGCCGTTTCATCAAATCTTTACCGAGATGAAGTTTGCCCGCAGCGTAAATGTTATCCAAACCTACAATGTGAGTAAAGTATTTCCTTAAATTAAAATGGTCAACCATCTCTTCGAGAGTGTGCTGCGAATAGGCGGATAAAATGGACTGGCCGATTCCAAGATTTTGAATTCTCTTCATTAAATCTTCCACACCGTTATAAAGACCGCATTCAAATTTTCTGCGTTCGTACTCGTCCATCCAGTATTGTCCAACAATTTCAAACGGCTCTTTCGAAAAATCAAAACCAAGTCCTGCGTAATAATCTTTTACCGGAATTGTGAAAACTTCTTTATATAATTCCACATTCAAAGTTTTCAATCCGCGTTCAACAAGAAGTTTGTTAATTATATCAATCCCTAGTTCAACGTCGTTAAATATTGTTCCGTTCCAATCCCAGATAATGTGTTTGTACTTTGTGATCATAAAAGTCCTTAAAACAATCTTTGCCAATATTAAACAAATTTTTATGCACAAAGATAATTAATAATTAAAACAGGTTTGCTTAAAAATCTTTTATTGCCAAATCTTTTGCACTTAATACGGAAATAGTTTCATTAATAAGTCATTGATTTTACCATAGGTATAAACCGGTTGGTTTTGTAATCATTTTGTGAGGTTGTAGAATTTTGAAAGTCGAAAATGCTGTCAACTACTTCAAATACGACAGGATATAATTCTTCCTTGTTCATTTCCTAAATACATAATCAGTTGCAACATTATTTTTTATCTTGATACTTTAAATCTGCATCTAAATTTATATATAAGTACCTATAAACTAAGTAACTCTCCTATCGATAATTAGTTGTTGATAAATCAAAATCACTGGGAGTGATGTGAAAATAACTATATCAAAAAGGATAAGTATTGTCCTTTCAATAACATTAGTACTATGTCTGGGAGTAATGTCTTTTCTATTACTAACCCAAGAAGAAAATCATTATAAAGCAAAAACATTGGAAAGCGTAACAGAGCTTTCCGAATCTATTAACGAATCCGTTACTTTTTCTATGGCTCAGGGCACAACCGATATTTCTCCGTTCATAGAGCAAATGAAAAAGGTAAAAAACCTAAGCGAACTTAGAATAACGGCAACCAATAAAATTCGAGAAAACAGCGAAAGTAAAATGGATGATTTGGAGCGCAAGGTTTTATCTTCCAAAAATCTTATTTCGGGCGAAGAAGACTTTAAAAATGAACCTGTTTTTCGAATAGTTGAACCGATAATTGCAACCGATGATTGCTTAACTTGTCACGAAGCAAGTACCGGCGACCCGCTTGCAATTGTAAGTTTACGTTATTCTATGAAAGAAACTAACGCGGCCATAGCAAGTCAAAAACTAAATTCTGCTATAATGTCTTTGGCAACAATTGTCCTAACTTTTTTGATTGTAATGTATTTCATAAAAAAATACGTTATTAAAGATTTGCTGCACTCGGTATCTTGTATCGAAAATTTATCAACGGGTCATGCGGCTAACAACCTGGAAACAAAACGTGACGACGAAATAGGAGTATTGTTAAAATCAATTTGCACTCTTCAAACAATACTTAAAACCCAATCCGAAGTTGCAAATGAAATTGCCGAAGGAAATTTAAATGTAGAGATTAAAGTAATGTCGGAAGATGATACACTCGGTAAATCAATGTTAAAAATTAAGAACAGTTTAACTTCCTTGATTCATGAGTTGAATGATCTTTCATCTGCCGCAATAGAAGGGAATCTCAATGCCCGCGCCGACGAACTGAAGCATCACGGCGAATACGGAACAATAGTAAAAGGATTTAACGATACTTTGGAAGCTATCACAATTCCTATAAAAGACGGCGCAAATGTTCTTACTCGTATTGCAAGCGGGGATTTAACAGCGCGGGTTACAAACGATTATAACGGCGATCAAAAAATTATCACAGAAAGCATCAACAGTGTAGCGAATTCGCTGACTGATGCAATGAGCAATGTTAGAGATATGGTGAATTCATTGGTAAATGCTTCAACACAAATATCATCAAGCACGGAAGAGATGGCAGCCGGCACGCAGGAACAATCATCACAATCTACCGAAGTAGCAAGCGCTGTTGAGCAGATGACTTCTACAATTTTAGATACTTCAAGAAATGCAGGCAAAGCGGCAGAGTTTTCAAAAAGAGCCGGCGAAACAGCAAAGAAAGGCGGCGAGGTTGTTAAACAAACAGTGCACGGCATGAACCGGGTTGCCGAGGTAGTACATTCCGCTGCAATTACAGTAAAAGAGCTTGGCAAGAGCAGTGATCAAATCGGTGAGATTATAAAAGTTATTGATGATATAGCAGATCAAACAAATCTGCTTGCATTAAATGCCGCCATTGAAGCTGCACGCGCCGGAGAGCAAGGCCGAGGTTTTGCAGTTGTTGCCGATGAAGTACGTAAACTTGCAGAAAGAACTACTAAAGCAACTAAAGAAATTGCTTCGATGATCAAACAAATACAAAGCGATACTAACAATGCAGTAGATTCAATTGAAAGCGGAACACACGAAGTTGAGGCCGGAAAAGAATCTGCTACCAAAGCGATTGAAGCTCTCTCCGAAATTATAGAAAGCACGGACAAAACAATTGATGTTGTTAATCAAGTCGCCGCAGCAAGCGAAGAACAATCCGCCGCTGCCGAGGAAATACGCCACAGTATTGAAGGAATATCAAATGTTACAATGCAATCCGCGGCGGGCATTCAACAAATTGCAGGCACGGCGGAAGATTTGCGAAACCTTACAAACAATCTTCAAGCATTGGTTAATAAATTCAAATTAGAAATCAATAATTCTAATAATCCGCATTTGGCGGTAAGAGCAAACGGGAAATTGATAGAAACTTTCTAATTAATAATTAATTAACAAAGAGGCGAAATCACCCGCCTCTTTGAAGATTAATACATCCGTTTTTAACAACGACAATTAACTGCAATTCACAACATTATTTCGCCATTTACATCACCAATTGAGCATTCATAACAAAGAGTTAACAATGCAAAAGAAGCTTCGATAATCATAATAGAATATTCCCATTTCTGACTTTAAAAATGTTTGAGCAAAAACAACGAGCTAATCATCCTGCTCTGTTTAATTACTTTTTTTCATTTAACTAAAATGAAATACTAAAAAAGGATAATAAAATGAAAGCGTGGTTATTAAACTTAAAAGTAAAGCAAAAATTGTTGCTGTCTTTCGGTTTGCTTGTAATTTTTCTAATTGCTGTCAGCGGAGTTGGACTTATAATAATGTCCGACATTAATAAGAATGTAAACAGTCTATCGCAAGTTGATGTACCTACTATCGATTTAATGCTCCAGGTTGACAGGGATTTACAACAAGCATTGGTAGCTCAGCGGACTTTTCTATTTACCGAAGTAGGTTCTGAAAAAGCTCAAGAACTTAAAAACGAATTCAATGAAAATATTGAACAGGCTAAGGAACGCTGGAACAAATTAAAAGATATTGGACATAATGCAATTACAGAAGAATTAACGACTGAACACGAAAAAGAATTGGTTAATTGGGTAAATATTTCCAATAACATTTTTAGTATCAGAGAAGCCGACACAACAAACGAAAGTATGGAAGCAATCAACCTTTCAATGGGAGAAGGCAGCGAAACTTTTGAAAAAGCGCGCGAAGTTATTAACAAATTAACAGAACTTGTAGAAGCGGTTTCGGCTGAATCGGCACAAGAGAGTAACGAATCATACATCTCCGCACGAAATACAATGGTAATCGGTACGGTTCTAATTTTAATTTTGTCGGTTATAGCCGGGTTGGGAATTGCAAAAATAATCGGCGAACCTCTTTTGAAAGCATCCAATATGATGGGTGAACTTCAAAAAGGTCATTTAAAGATTCGATTGGGAATAAAATCGAAAGATGAAATAGGCAATCTTTCGGGTGCTATGGATAATTTTGCAAATACACTTCAAGAGTTAACCCAAACAATGTATGCTTTGGCAGACGGTAATTTATCCGTTGAAGTTCCATTACTTGATAAAGACGACGAAATAACTCCCGCTTTAAATAAAATCATCCGCACACTCAAAGATTTAAAAGAAGAAACAGCATATCTTACAAATAACGCACTGGATGGAAAATTAACCACTCGCGGAAATATTGAAAAATTTAACGGCGGCTATAAAGAAATTATTAAGGGATTTAACGACACATTAGACGCTGTTATTCTGCCTGTAAAAGCCGGCTCCGACGTACTGGCAATTATGGCGCAGGGCAACTTAAGCGCAAAAGTTACAGGCGAATACAAAGGCGATCATCAATTAATTACAAACAGTATAAATCAACTTTCACATTCATTATCAAATTTGATTGGAAAAGTAACCGAAGCAGTTCATGCTACCGCAAGTGCGGGAAATCAAATTTCCTCAAGCAGCGAGGAACTTGCAGCAGGTGCCCAAGAA
>CAZRMG010000042.1:0-7618 GCA_964601095.1 uncultured Melioribacteraceae bacterium
CGAAAAAAAAACCGGACATTGCAATTCCGATCGAAACACGATCAACGCTGGAAGTAATTTTCTCTAAAAAGATAATCGGCAACTATCCCGTAGATTTTGTAAAATCAATTTCAATGTACAACAACGGCGGCGAAGTTTATATTTTTATTGCAGACAACAAACCTCTGAACACTTCAAAAATTGTTCTCGGTATTTGGAAGAAAAAAGTGGGTGCTGGTTTTGATCAATTTATAGAATCGAAAAAATTCCAAATAGAAAAGGATTGGAACGATACATTTTTCAAATACCGTTTCCCGGAAGATGGAGAATACAAAATCAACATCTTCGATGAAAATGAAATATTGCTTAAAACGGCTTATATTAACGTTCAAAAATAAACAAACGGAAAGGTAATTTGATGAAAGGAATAATTTTAGCGGGCGGCTCGGGCACAAGGATGTACCCAATTTCAAAAGTTTACAGCAAACAGCTTACATTAATTTACGACAAGCCGTTAATTTATTATCCACTTTCAACTTTACTGCTCGCGGGAATAAATGAACTATTGATTATCTCAAACGCGGAAACGGTTCCTCTTTATCAAAAATTATTCAGCGACGGCTCACACATCGGGCTAAATATTTCTTATGAGATTCAACCGGCACCAAACGGCATTGCGCAATCATTTATCCTCGGCGAAAAATTTATCGGCGACGATTCGGTTACTTTAATTCTTGGCGATAATATATTTTACGGTAAATTAGATTTCTTTTATAAAGCCGCACAGCAAATAAAAAAAGGCGCGACAATTTTTGCTTATCAAGTAAACGACCCGCAGAGATACGGCATTGTTGAATTTGACAAAAGCGGCAAAGCTATTTCACTTGAAGAAAAACCATTAGAACCGAGATCAAATTTTGCAATTCCGGGACTTTATGTTTACGACAACAAAGTTGTGGATATATCTAAAAATCTAAAACCATCAAAACGCGGAGAGTTGGAAATTACGGATGTAAATAGAACTTATCTTGAACTCGGCGAGTTATATGTTGAAAAGATTGGACGCGGAGTTGCATGGCTTGATACAGGTACTCCCGAAGCGTTGTTAAAAGCTTCGCAGTTTTTCGGAGTTATTGAAGACAGACAAGGTTTGAAAGTTGCCTGCATAGAAGAAATTGCATTTCAAAAAGGATTTATAAATAAAGAACAATTTGAGAAAGCGATTCACGATATTCCAAAATCGTTATACCGCGACTATCTGGAACGAATATTAAATGAATAGTATAAATCTTTTCTTGATCTTGCTCATACACTGGCCCAATAAATTTTCGGGATTAAGAACAAGATTAAGATCATGAATAAGAGTAGAAAATTAAAATAGATCAGATGAAAAAATATTTATTAATTACAGCAGGTTGGACATTTGTATCTCTGGGAGTGATAGGAATTTTCCTGCCGCTAATGCCCACTACAATATTTTTTATTCTTGCGGCGGCATGTTTTGCGCGCAGTTCGGAGAAATTTTATGACTGGTTAATTTACCATCCTAAATTTGGAAAGTTTATCCGTGATTACCGCGAAAACCGAGGCATGCCGCTGCGAGCCAAAATAATTGCCGTTTCAATGGTGATGTTAAGCATCGGCTCATCAGCAATATTTTTCACTGAAAAAATTTACGTTAGAGTAATTTTAATTGTTATTGCAATCGGTGTTACATCTTACATTCTATCATTAAAGACAATTAAAAAAGTTAAGCCGCTATTTGAAGATTAGTCCTTTAGTAAATACCGATAAGGTTTTTACATTAAAGTTTATTATTTTTATTACAGATTAAATACACACTCACCAATCGAGGAGTAAACCCGGAATGAGTTTATTCTCATCTAAAATGAAGAATGAAATCGAAAAGCTTGTTGAAGAAAACGACGAGCTAAAAAACAAGCTGCATGCTTTTGTTCAAAAACATAATGATATAGTTGAGCTTGAAGAAAAGATAGATAAAGCAGCCGCCGAATTAGAACAGTTGAATAAAAATCTTTCTCAAAACAATCTCAATTTAACGGAGCTTGAAAAAGAGATTGAAAGCAACACGCAAAAAAATTCCGAGCTTAATCGCGAAATTGAGGAGAAGACACAGAGAATTGCCGAACTTGATAAACGAGTTATAGAAATTGACGAAGTAAATGAATTATACAACAAGCTTAATGAGAAGTACGGATTCCTCGAAACTTCGTTTCAGGAATTGCAGACAAAAAATCTTGCGCTCGAAGATGTGATCAAAAATCTCCAGGAAAAGGAAGAAATGCTGAGAGCTTCTACGGCTTTATCTACAAGCAACCTGGAAGATCTACGTGAAAAAATCAAGGAAAGCGAAGAGCATCTTCAAATAATTAACGAGAAGCAAAAGGAAGAAGAAGCGCTCAAATCGGAACAGATAAAAAAGTTGGATGAAAAGATTTCGCTTAGCGAAGAAATAAAATCACATCTTGAGACTTCAATCGCCGCTTTAGTAAGTCAACTTTCCGAAAAAGAAAAGATGTTTACCGAATTTATTGATAAACGCGATTCGTTAATCGAAGAGCTCCGATCGAGGCAAAAGGAATTCGACGAACATGATTATAAGTTCAACTATCAACGCGATACGATAGCAAAGTTTGAGGAAGAGATAAAAGAACTTGCCGAAAAGAAAAATTCACTTTCCGAAGAAATAAGAAAATTTGAAGTTGTAAAAATTGAATTGCAAGATGCAATCCTTTCCATTAGAAACGAAGAAGAAAGATTTACCGAATCAATTGCACTTAAACAGGAAAGCATTGAAGAACTTGAAAAGCGAAAACGCGAAATTGAAGAAAGCCGCCTCAGCATCGAAAACAACTTTTCACAAGTGATGCAAAAATTTACGGAAGAAATTTCAATGCAAAAACTTTTGATAAACAGTCTCCGCCAAGATGTTCTGGATAAAGAGAAAGAACTTGATTCAAAAGAAAAGTTGCTTCTTGAAAAGACAACGCAAATAGCAGAATACGGCGGGTTAACAAAAGTAATGCAGAAAGAACGCGCCGCCACAGAGCAGATGATGCAAAATCTAAAAGAAGAATTCAATGAATTGAATGAAGAATTTAATAACCTCCGCGAAAAAACAAACTCGCAGAAATCTCAGGTTTTACAGCTTAAATCCGAAAATGAAATTCTTGAAATGAAAAAATCATCTCTCGAACTTGAGCTTAGCCAAATCATTGCTCAATCGAGCAGCACTTACAATAATCTTGATGAAAACAAGAAAAGAATCGCGGTTGATATTTCCGAGAGCCAAGCCGAACTCGATGAGTTGAAAAAACAAATTTTTGATTTGAAGAGCGAATTAAGAAATCTTAAACTCGAAACCGCAAATGTAGCTACTCAGAAAGAAGATTATTCAACAAAAGTTTCCGAATTAATCGCGATGGAAAAAAATCTTAAAAACCGCATTGCAGAATATCAGAAAAAACTGGAGGGGAATGAGTAACGTTATTTATTATAAGTTATTTTTGTCCTACTTCAAACCTAATTCATGTCTTTGATATTTTTAGTAATAAGTTTATTTTGTATTGAAAATTAGGGAATCAAAAATAGGATTTGCGTGAAATTATTTTTTACGAATAAATACTCAATTCTTTTAACCGCAATTTTGCTTTTTACATGCGGTAGAATTATTCCACAAAACAACACACTTTCAAAACCATCAACCGATTCATTTCGTTATAAAAATAATCCGAGCTATGATTTACAAATGGGATTGTTCAATCTTTATAAAACACGGCAAGCAGATATAGTGATGCTCGGCAATTCATTAAGCGCAGGCGTTAATTGGTCGGAACTGCTTGGAAGAACAAATGTAATATCACGAGCTATACCCGGAGATATAACTCAAGGTTTTAACGCCCGAATAGAGCAGGTGTTAAAACTAAAACCAAAAATTGTTTTTGTAATGGGCGGATTGAACGATATTTATTCATGGATTCCTGTTGAAGAAGTTTTTACAAATTATGTAAAAATTCTTTCTACATTGCAGACAAACGGTATAATGCCGGTTATACAGCTTACAACTTACGTGGCAAAGGATTACGCAAAAGATTGGGGCGGAACTCCGCAAGTGAATTTAGGAAGAAACAAAGAAGTTGACAGACTAAATAAAATGCTTTCGGATTACGCAGCAAGTAATAAAATTGAAGTAATAAATCTTCTCCCGTCTATTACTACAAGAGACGGGTATTTGAAACCGGAATTAAGCTGGGACGGTGTTCACTTCAAAGCAGAAGCATATAGAATTTGGGCGCGCGAAGTTGAAAGAGTTTTAAGAAAACATAAAATGTAATTTTAATTCCACAAATCAAGTTGTTTCACTAATGTTAAAGGGAAAATATGCAGCAGGAGAATAAAATCAATCAACCACTTAAAATTGTATCCATTACTTTGGCTGTTTTACTGATAATGTCGTTTATGAAATTTGATTACTTTATTGAAAGCGCCAACTTCAACCTACACAACGTTGATTTGCTAATGGATATAAAAGAAGAACCTGTTGAAGAAGAACCGATAAACAGCATTATTGACAACCACAAAAAAAGCGTGAACTATGCGTCATTTGGTTTCGCAAATTTTCCGAATGATATTTTGGAAATATTTGAACCACGCGAATCTTCTGCGACTAATGCAATTTTTTATCAAGGCAAAAAAACCCCGATAACCGGTAACACAAAACAACTTAGTTATTTTTTAGATGCACTGA
This sequence comes from uncultured Melioribacteraceae bacterium, assembly GCA_964601095.1. Taxonomy (GTDB): domain Bacteria; phylum Bacteroidota; class Ignavibacteria; order Ignavibacteriales; family Melioribacteraceae; genus JAEWUC01. Next base: position 4,748 of record CAZRMG010000042.1, read on the forward strand.
AAAATGCAAAAAGCAAATCTGTACGAATTGCCCACTACGGTGATTCAGCGATTGAAGGCGATTTGGTTACATCTGATTTACGCGAAGCGTTTCAATCTAAATTCGGGGGTAACGGTGTCGGCTGGCTCGGTATTGTGTCGCAAGATATTACATTTCGCACAACCACAAAACATTCCTTCGGCGGCAACTGGGAAGCCGCTTCGGTTTATACAAGCAACCCGAAAGGTCTGCCTCTCGGTATTAGTTGCGAAGCAAATATTCCAAAAGGAAACGCTTGGGTTCAATACCAGACAACTACATCAAGAAGATATTTAAAAGACTTTACAGTTGTAAAACTATATTACTCCAAAGCAAAAAATTCCCAAATAAAATATTCATTTGACGGCGGCGCGGCACAAACTGCACAATTAAGTACCGCTTCGGGATTACAAGAATTAATTTTAAAACCTTCAGGAAAAGCAAAGACGGTTAAAATAGAATTCCCGGTTTCAGATCAGGCAACAGTTTACGGAGTTTCGCTTGAAAATGAACCGGGCGTTTACATTGATAATCTTCCCTTACGCGGAAATTCCGGAGTTGATCTTCAACAAATTAATCCGGCTTTGTTAAAAGATTTTGCAAAACTTCTCGACTATAAATTAATAGTACTCGAATTCGGTTTGAACATTGCCGGCGCACGTGCAGATTATACATGGTATGAAAGAGAAATGTTAAAAGTAATTAGCAACTTAAAAGTTGCTTTCCCAAAAACAAGTATAGTTATGGTTTCCGTCCACGATAAAGCTATGAAAAAGGGTTCAAGCTTTGTAACTGATCCTTCAATTGTGAGATTATTACAAACACAAAAAAGCATTGCCGAAAAAGCGGGCGTTGCAATTTGGAGTTTGTTTGATGCAATGGGCGGTGAAAACTCGATGCCGAATTGGGTTAATGCCAATCCGCCTTTGGCTTTTAAAGATTATATACACTTCAATGATCAGGGCGCAAAAAAAGTTGCGCAGCTTTTCAGTGAAGCATTACTCGACGAATTTAACAAACACAAATAGACTATGGAAAAATTCAACTTCAACATCGACGAAGCAAACACTTTATGGAAACGCTGGTCATTAAACTCACAGAAATTTCCTGATTGTGATGCAGTTGTTCACTGGGTTGCCGGTGAAGAACCGTACAGATGGACATATAAAAACATTGTAGAACGAGCGAAGAAATATTCTGTTAAGATAAAAGAACTCGGTATTAAACCGGGGGAAGTTTGCGCGACTGTAATTCGTCACAATAAAGAATTTTATCCGCTCTATTTGGGCATCTCGCGTTCGGGTGCATTGCCTGCAGTTCTTGCTTATCCTAATCCCCGGCTTCATCCGGATAAATTCAGGCAGGGGTTGGAAGGAATGGCGCAGCGTTCAGGTCTTGATTATATTTTTACCGAACGTGATCTCGAACCGATTCTAAAACCATTGATCGAAAAACCAGGCAGTACAATTAAAGCTGTCTACTTCCCTCTCGAATGGGATTTAGAAACAGAAATCGATCCAAAGGTTGATGCCGAAGTTGAAGAGATTGCTTCGTCAATAAAAGATACGAACCCGGCATTATTGCAACATTCATCCGGCACAACAGGATTACAAAAACCCGTTGTACTTTCACACCGTGCTATTATGAATCATGTTGTTAATCTCGGCGGCGCATTAAAACTTACGCACAACGATAAAGTGGCGAGCTGGCTTCCGCTCTATCATGATTTCGGATTGATAGCAGCTTTTCAAATTACGCTTGCTTACGGCAGCACTTTAGTTCAAATCGATCCTTTCGAGTGGGTTCTCGCACCGGTTCTTTTGCTTGATGTTATCACAAAAGAAAAAGGTACGATGAGCTTTTCTCCAAACTTTGCATATAATGTTTTAGCCGAAAAAACTGATGAAGAAGAATTGGAAGGAATTGATTTATCAAGTCTTAGAATTATTGTTAATGCCGCAGAACCGATACGCCACGACAGTCACGAAAAGTTTGCCGAACGTTTTAAAAAGTACGGTTTCAATCCCCTTGCTCTTGCTGGAATGTACGGCATGGCGGAAGTTACTTTGGGATTAACATTAACCGAACCCGGAAAGCCGATTACAGAATTAGTTGTTGATCGCAATGAACTTTCACGGGGAGTTGTAAAACTTGCCGATGAAAATTCCGTACCGCGCGTTTGTGTTTCTTCGGGTAAACCGATGGGACAATGTGAAGCGAGAATTGTTGATGAAAATCGAAAAAACATTCCAGACGGACTCGTTGGTGAAGTTGCCGTTAAATCAATTTCGATGTTCGACGGATACAGAAACTATCCGGAAAAAACAGCGGAAGTCGTTGAAAACGGATGGTACTTTAGCGGTGATTACGGATTCAAATACAATGACGAGTTTTTTATTATCGGCAGGAAGAAAGATATTATAATTGTTGCCGGTAAAAATATTTATCCCGAAGATATTGAAGATGTGCTCAACCAAGTTGATGGTATTATTCCCGGAAGAGTTATTGCATTCGGCGAAGAAGATATTAAAATGGGAACCGAGTTTGTAAGCGTTGTTGCCGAGACAAATGCTCAAACCGAAGAAGAGAAAAACAAAGTTCGTATGTCAATTTTGAAAGCCGGCATGAGTATAGATATTATTATTCACAAAGTTTATCTCGTGCCTTCGCGCTGGTTGATTAAAAGTTCATCCGGCAAACCGAGCCGTAAAGCAAACAAAGAAAGATTAACCGAAAATAAAGATCAACAAGTTTGGAGCAGATAATGATTTCACCGGAACTAAAACAAGTAATATTAAAACAGCTTAACCTAGACGACTTCGATTTGAAAGACGAAACAATCGCTCCCGAAGT
>CAZRMG010000042.1:7718-11992 GCA_964601095.1 uncultured Melioribacteraceae bacterium
TCATGATTTCAGTAACTAAATTGAATTTACCCGATGCCGACGAATATCAATTTCTCTAAAATTTTCGACTTGCTGAAATTCGATCAATACGATCCGCTAATCTTCAGCACAAGTTTATTTCTAATTCTATTCTTCTTCTTTTTATTACTTTACAATACTTTCGGTAAAAACAAATCTTTCCGCATTGGACTGATTATAATTTTCTCGCTGTATTTCTATTACAAATCCGCCGGGTATTACGCGGGTATTCTTGTTGTTTCAGCGTTGATAAATTTCTTCTTTGCCAAATGGATTGCCGCGACTGAAAATTTTACTGTTAAACGAATTCATCTTGCGCTTGCGATAATATTAAACGTTGCCATTCTCGGTTATTTCAAATACACGAACTTCATAATTCAGATCATCAACGATATCGGCGATAAGCAAATAGAGCCGCTTGCAATTTTTCTTCCGATAGGAATTTCATTCTACACATTTAAATCGCTCACATATGTTTTCGATGTTTATTTCGATACAATGAAACCGACAAACAGTTTCGCGAACTTTTCTGCTTACGTTTTCTTCTTCGCAAATATTTTGGCCGGACCGATAGACCGCGCTTCGAGTTTTTTACCCCAACTTGATAACGAACCGTTTTTATCAAAGGAAGATTTGGGTAAAGCGTTGTTTCTAATTTCCGCAGGACTTCTTAAAAAAGTAATGATCGCGGATTACATAAGCATAAATTTTGTTGATAGAATTTTTGATTACCCTTTGCGATACACGGGCGTTGAAAATCTTCTCGCCATCTACGGTTATGTTTTGCAAATCTACTGTGATTTTTCCGGCTACTCCGATATGGCCATCGGCATCGCGCTGTTACTCGGTTTTAAATTAATGGATAATTTTAATTCACCTTTTAAAGCAACAAGCATCGCGGATTTTTGGAGAAGATGGCACATCTCGCTTTCAAAATGGCTGCTTGATTATTTGTTCAAACCAATTCAGTTAAGCATGCGAAGTTTAAGAATGGTTGCGAACATAACGGCATTATTTGTAACGTTTCTTGTCTGCGGAATTTGGCACGGCGCCGGTTGGAATTTTATTTTGTGGGGAGCTCTTCATGGATTTATGATGTCGTTCGCATTGCTTATTCAAAAGCCCAAAACAAAGCTTTACACATTATTAAGAATCAACAACACTAAATTTTTAAAATTCTTCCAGGTTATAATCACATTTCATCTTGTTGCATTTTCATTCATTATTTTCCGCGCTCCGGATACACAAGTAGTTTTTGATATGTTCAGTCAAATCGGTTCATTCTTTCACGGCGAAGTATTTTTTCAATTCATAGAAAAGCTCCCGATAATTTTCGGTTTGATGGTTTTTGGTTATATTTTTCATTTTCTGCCGATTAGTTTCGATACTAAGATGAAGAATCTAATAGCCGATTTACCGCTAATCGGAAAAGCAATTATGATGATAATAGTAATTTGGATTGCTGTACAATTTAAATCCGCGGATATAACACCGTTTATATATTTCCAATTTTAAAATGATTGCCTTTGGATTTTTCCGGATAAAAACTGCTTGTAATAATTCAAAGGCAAAATCATTTATTCGTCTCATCCTGAAATGCAGTGATAATCTGTATCAAAACGGTCATCACACTTAATGAATAAACATTAAAATCGCATATAATTTTTTGCATAATTTTTGATAAATTCACTGTCGAAGTCTCGATTCATTTAATCGAGTGCTGAAAATTCATGTTTAATTTATTAATAACGAGTCTCATTGATGCAGTTTAAAAAGTTTGCGCAATATGTTTTGATTATCGGTTTATTATTCTCAGTAAATATTTCTGCGCAAAAAGTTGATATTAACGCACTCAAAAGGTCTGCGGTATCACAAATGAACGCTGGACGATACGGCGAAGCGATTGATCAATTGAACAAATACATTTCTGCAGTTCCCCAGGAAGCTGAAGCATATAATTTACGCGCAATAAGTTTTGAAAAACGTCAGCAGTATTATAATGCCCGCCTCGATTACCGCCGGGCTGTTGCTCTTGAAAGCAAACAAAACAAAAAAAGTCAGTACGAAAAAAACCTTGCGCGCTTAATTGAAATTTGGTACGCTATTCTAAATAAAAAAATTGAAGGCCATCTTCGAGAAATTGCAATTAATGCCGATAATCCGTATAACTATTTAGAAATCGGCAAATCATATTATTGGATGGAAGTTTGGGATAAAGCCGAGCAGTGGTACGATCAATACCTCGCCCGCGACGACAACGCATCACCCGATGAAATAATTAGATACACGGAAATTCTCGCTAAAACCGGAAGCATTGTTAAAGGCGAACAAATATTAAAAAAATATGTTGAGCGTTATCCTAAAGACTGGCGGCTGTGGAGCCGCTATGGATATTTTACAATGTGGCTCGGCAAATACCCAATCGCAAAAAATGCTTTTGAAACCGCACTTGGTATAAAACCGTTTTTTAAGGAAGCACAAGACGGATTAGATATGGTCAATAACCAAGCTTATGTTAATCAACAAAGTCCTCGTGCCTTCGAAAGAGAATACCCGATAGATAGATTTTATAGAGTCTTACGCCGCAATCCGAATGATATTGAAACACGTTTTAAATTAGTTGACGAACTTATTGCAGCCGAAAGAATTGAGGAAGCATATGATCAATTAAAGATTATCGGGACAACACGCGCCGATGACCAACGCTACCAGGAAAAATGGGATTATGTTTCCGAATTCCGGCTTAAGACATATAACGAACAACTTGAATTGGCACGCACAAAACTTGAAAATGATCCGACGGATAAAGAATCATTAAAAAAAATTGCACAGTATTTTGAATATCTTGCCGAATACGACAGCGCAATGATAATGATGGATAAATACTTTGCAACTTATCCAGATGAAAAAGATCCCGAATTAAAATTTAAATGGGCGAAAATTTCCGCATGGAACAGGGAATTCGACAAAGCCATAAATATAACGGATGAACTTTTAGTAGAGTATCCGTCAAATCTTTCATATAAACTTTTCCGCGCACAAGTTTCAGTATGGATTAACCGCGACATTGAACTTGCAAGAACATATCTTGATGAGGTTTTAAATTCTAATCCTAATAATGTAGAAGCATTAGTAACAATGGGTTCGTTAAAATTAATTGATCGAGATTATGAAGCCGCGCAGGAGTTTGCCGATAAAGCGAAAGGGATTGACCCCGCGAATGACGATGTTGTAAAACTGCAGTCCAATATTGATTGGCAAAAATTAAGAGCCGAAGAAGAAAAACTTTATGCTATTCTTGAAGAAGGCAGAAAATATGTAATGAATGAAGATTGCGAAGGTGCTCTTACATTTTACGAGGATTATTTAAGTAAAGCAGAGCCAAACATTTTAACACTCAAAGAATACGGCGATGTTCTTTTCTGCGCAAAGGATTATCAAAAAGCTTTGTCAACATACAATGAAGTGCTGGCGCAGGGCGCAAATTACGATGCTCAGATGCAGCGCGCCAAACTCTACTACGCGATGGGCGATTCACTCAGCGCGGTTAGCGAGTTTAAAGATCTTGTTGTTCAAGATTCATTGGACTTTGATGCTAATTTATATCTCGCGGATTCTTACGCAAAACTCGGTGAAAACGATTCGGCAAGAACAATCTATAATACCCTGCTTGACGAATGGCAACTCGATTCAACACAAACGTCTATGGTAAAACAGCGAAAGGGCTGGCTTCCGATAACCGGGCTTGCAGCCGTGCTCGAAACATTCCCGAATTATGTAAGCATTGCACCGTCAACACAATATTATTCCGACAACTTGAGTTTTAGGATTCATAATTTCGGCGCACGGGTTGAGCTCGGGTTAACAAATTATCTTTCGCTTGGAGTATCATTTGCTAAATCTTATTTACGTGCCAGCGAAGCAAGTCTTGATTCCGCAACATTAAGCACATATAATTTTACCGGCAGTTTAAATTTCACAACATTTAAAGGTCATGTAATTTTGCGTCTTGCCCGTAATTTAAATATCGGCGCCGGACTCGGTTCAAGCAGCGCACGCGGCGCATTTTTCCGGGATGAAAAAGATGCTTTTATTCGTTACGAAAAACGCGACACCATTTCTATCGGTTTTACCTATCAAAATTCCGACGCGTCTTTAATTTTATTTTCACCTTATTTAATAGATAACAGAAATTATGCAAGTTTGTATAGAATAGACGGCTACTACAGACACCGCAACGGAATGAAATTCTCGGG
>CAZRMG010000043.1:0-2736 GCA_964601095.1 uncultured Melioribacteraceae bacterium
ATGAATACATTTGCGGATTTAAAGTAATAGGGAAAAGAATAGAAAGACAATACATTATTAAAAGCTTTGGCGATATAATGTTGAAAAATGTATGGGTGCGGTATGCAGATATTCTAGGAAATAAAGTTTCATCCTCTATTGTGTTTGAAGATCAGGAAGGAATTGATAATCCCGAAGTCGGTTTTTTTGACGGTTGCATATTCGATTATGCCGGAATTGGTGCTGAAGCCGGAGGAACTATTAATGTTAAATCTGATCATTTTAACGGCGAGTTCTATAACTGTTACTGGCGGAATAATTCCGATTCACATTTCCGTTATTATGGGCGCGCTGTTTCTTTCCCTTTTCAAAGTACAGGGTGGCACTACGATAAACTTTTGTTCGAGAATTGTACTTTTTCGAACATTAGCAGAATTGTGATGATGGAAGGCAATGAATACGGCAGCAATATTCATTTGAATCATTGTACAATTTTAAATACTGTCGAATGGATTATTCAATCGGGATGGATTGAGAATTTATCAATAACAAACTCGGTATTCGTTAATCCAAGTTTCTATGGATATAGAGCCATTGATGTTTGCTATCCGTCCCGCGATTACGAAGATTTTCTTAACGGTGAATGCCGGAATCCCAATGGCGGACTTTTCTTAATTGAACCCGTTGATTCTTTTGGTTTTGATGTTGACTTCACTGACAATGATCGAAAAATATTTGTCGGGAACAATTCTTACGTTATTCAAGATTGGATGATTGACTGGTACACTTCTTCACCGTGGGCAAAAGATAGAATTAAGAATAAACGTTATGATGAAACCTATAATACATATCCTATGATTGGGCAAGATGATATCAATTTTATCGATTCATTGGATGGTAATGGTAAAAAAGTTTTCACGAAATTGAATGTTGATTGGTCAACAATTCATCATGAAGACCCAAATTTCTTAATACCCGCTACCAACATGGATACGTTAAAATTATTTGTTGAAGCTAGATGGTTCAGCAGCGCTGATTATGATTGGTCATATAAACCGGAGGCGGGGCGCAATCAAATATGGCCTTTACCGGAAAATTTATCTTTTAGTAATAATAACTTAATGACGAATGGCAAACAATAAATAATTGGTTAAATTATGGTTCAACCGATCCTGTTGGCGTTAACGAAATACATGAACCTTTGGTATCAGAATATTCACTTGAACAAAATTATCCCAATCCATTTAACCCAACAACAAAAATTTCATATTCTATACAAAATGATAATTTTGTGAAACTTGTTGTTTATAATATAGTTGGAGAGGAAATTGCGGTGCTTGTTAATAAGTTCCAAACACGAGGGAATTATTCAGTTGAGTTTAATGCGGCCAATCTTTCAAGTGGTTTATATTTATATAAAATACAGGTTGGCAATTCATATCATGCTGTAAGAAAAATGATATATCTAAAATAGTTTTTCATCAGCGCAGATTAGTTCAAACATCACCTGGGTACTTAGGAAATGGAATTGTAAAAGTTTGTAAAACCCTTCTGTCAAATTGTTCTTTTTGAATTAATTTATATTGTCACTTTAACCTATTTTTACAAAAAATAATGATGCGAAAAAGTTTTTTAATAAATTACACAATTAATTAAAAGAACCAACAAACATATTTCAGGAGCACCGATGCAGACGAAATTTATTCTATTAATTCTTCTATTAACTTCATTTGTAATCTTTGATACATTCGCACAAGAAATGCCATTAGTTTACGAGGTTGAAAATACAGGTGCAAAATTTCCAAAGCCGCCTTTACCTACAATTGATCAACTCCCATTAGTTAAAAATTTTCCTGATCCGTTCCAATGGTCGGATGGCAGAGGAAGAATTATTAGTAAAAACGATTGGTTCGGAAGGCGCTCTGAAATTAAAGCTGAAATAGAGAATTATGAAATTGGTTTGAAGCCAGATAAACCCGACACAATCTCTGCAAGTTACTCAAACGGTGTCCTCACAATAAATATGACTGTAAATGGATACACATTTGTATTAACCTCGCAAGTTACACTTCCTACAGGTAGTGGACCTTTTCCTGCCGTGATCGGAATGGGCGGCGGTTCAGGCAGTTTACCTGTTGATATTTTTTCAAGCAGAAATATTGCGCGTATTTCGTTCAATTATAATTTGGTAACTACAGATCAGTCTGCAAGCAATGCAGACCCATACTATCGTCTTTATCCGCATCTTAACATCGATAATACGGGGCAATACAGTGCATGGGCTTGGGGAGTTAGCCGAATAATTGACGGATTAGAATTAGTACAAGATGTTCTTCCAATAGATTTAAAACGCATAGCCGTAACAGGGTGTTCTCGCGGTGGAAAAATGGCATTATTCGCAGGTGCTTTTGATGAACGTATTGCTTTAACAATTGTGCAAGAATCCGGCGGCGGCGGCGCTGCAGCTTGGCGTTTTTCACAAACTCTTGCAGGCGTGGAAAATTTAGGCGCTACTGATCACGGTTGGTTTAGAGAAAGTATGTTTCAATTTTCAGGAAATAATGTTTCGAGACTTCCTCATGATCATCACGAATTAATGGCGATGGTTGCACCGCGCGCATTGTTCATCATTGGTAATCCGGATATGGTATGGCTTGCGGAAGAATCCGGTTACGTTTCTTGCATGGCTGCTAAAGAAGTATGGAATGCTTTAGAAGTACCTGAAAGATTTGGTTTTTCATTTGTTGCTGGTCATCC
>CAZRMG010000043.1:2793-9712 GCA_964601095.1 uncultured Melioribacteraceae bacterium
ACTACAGATCTTTCACCCTGGATTACATGGACAACTCCAACACTTTCAAATAATCCTACAAGTTTATCATGGACAACGTTGGTTTATCCTTCCAATTTTCAAAAGGATCTTGATAATAGCGTAACTTTAAAGTGGAACAAAGTAGATAATGTTGAAAAATACTATATCCAATTTTCAACTGACGGAGCTTTTGGAACTATTGATAAAAGCGATTCAACAACAACAGATACAGTAAAAACATTTACAGGTTTGTTAGACGGTATAAAATATTATTGGCGTGTTAAAGTAAAAAATAGTTCTGGCTTTTCAGGTCCATGGAGTGATGTATGGAATTTCACAACATACATTCCTTTACCAGCAACACCTCAAATAGTTAGTGCTGCTTCGAATAAAAATAGAGTTGACTATGTGACATTTACCTGGAAGAAAGCGGATAATGCTCGCCAATATATTATCCAGCTTTCGCATTCAGAAACATTTGCTTCTATTTTTAAATCGGATTCTACAACTACTGATACTTCAAAAACAATTTCGGGACTTGCAGAAGGACGAAAGGAATACTGGCGTGTTAGAGCAAAAAATGTTACAGGCTCAAGTTCTTGGAATGAATCAAGTTTTTCCGTTAATCTTAAATCTCCAACAGATCTGGTTTTGCAAAGCATTGTATCAAACGAAATCACTCTTAATTGGAAAGATAACTCTGCAAAAGAGGACGGTTATGTGATTGAACGTATGCAGAGTCCGCAAACCACTTTTACATTTTTAGATTCACTTAAACAGAAAGTTAATACATATGTGGATAAAAACATTTTACAATCCGGGGATTATACATATAGGATAAAAGCATTTAATGCAGTTGCAGAATCAGACTATAGTAATGAAGCATCATTAACTATTGTTGGTATTGAAGAAGAAATGACAACGCCGACAGATTATTCAATTAATCAAAATTATCCAAATCCTTTTAATCCGTCCACAAAAATAAAGTTTGCATTGCCGCAAAACTCGCATACAAAATTGATTGTTTACGATCTTCTTGGAAGAGAAATACAAACATTGATCAACAAAGAATTGGACGCGGGTTATCACGAAATTATTTTTGATGCAAGTATTTTCCCGAGTGGAATTTATTTCTATAGAATCCAATCCGGAAATTTTATTCAAACTAAAAAAATGATTTTGATGAAATAAATTTGTTGCATTAATAACGGGTTGTATTATTTTGCGTGACCACATCAATGCTTAAGAACATATTTGACGTGGTCGCTTTTTTTAATAACAATCCTATATATTTTTTTTTCCCAACAAGAGTAATAATTAGTTAAGATAAAATTACTCATCATATGTAAATAATAGGAGAAGTTTTGTAATGTTTGATATAATAGCAGAGAAAGATATTTCTACTTGTAACATATCTTATTCCATAAGTCGATTATTTGTAATCGCGATTGTTTTTATGTTCACCGCCTTTAATCCTTATTTATTTTCTTACAATCAATCTGTTAATGACTCTACAACACATCAAAAATGGGTTGGAACTTGGAGTACCGCACCTCAGTTGGTTGAACCTCATAATAATCCGCCGAATCCCGGTTTGAGTAACAATACGCTCCGGCAAGTACTTCGTGTTTCTATCGGAGGTGATAGTTTACGAATAAGATTCTCAAATGAATTCAGCTCAAAACCTGTTACAATGAAAGAAGTACGCTTTGCTATTTCTAATGGTGGAAGTGAAATTGATACAAGTACTAATAAAATAATTTACTTCGGCGGAAAGCATGAAGTAACAATTAATGGAGGAAGTGCAGTTATATCGGATCCATTTCATTTCGATTTACAGCCGCGGACCGAAGTAGCAATAACAATTTATTTCGGCAATACATCATCCGACGTAACAGGTCATCCTGGCTCAAGAACAACTTCATACCTTCTTACAGGTAACAAAGCATCACAAGCTGATTTTTCAAATGCAGTGAAGACAGATCATTGGTATGTTATAAATACTATTGATGTACTTGCACCCGAAGCAGCCGCTGCCGTAGTTATACTCGGAAACTCAATAACCGATGGACGCGGTTCAGGAACAAATAAGCAAAATCGCTGGCCGGACGAACTTGCCCGCCGTCTTCAAGAAAATCCCGACACACGATTAATTGCGGTTCTGAACCAAGGAATAGGTGGTAACGCTGTACTTCGAGGTGGATTGGGACCTACTGCTTTAAATAGATTTCAACGGGATGTGATTGATCAGAATGGCGTAAAGTGGTTAATTATTTTTGAAGGAATAAATGATATCGGCGGAGCTTGGGGTGCGCAAGGTTCGACTAAAGTTGCGCAGGATTTAATTGCAGCTTATGAGCAAATGATTGACAGTGCGCATGCAAACGGTATTAAAGTCTATGGTGCAACATTACTACCTTTTGCGGGTTCATCTTATGATTCGCCTGATCATCAAAATGTGTGGAGAACAGTCAACGATTGGATCAAAAATAGTGGTCGTTTTGATGCAGTGATTGATCTTGAAAAAGCTTTGTTCGATCCTGCAAATCCTTTTAGACTTTTACCCTCGGCTGATACCGGAGATCATCTTCATCCAAATGAAAATGGGCATAGGATGATTGCAGAAGCTGTAGATCTAAATTTATTTACAGAAAAATCAACAAGTACATTAGATGAAAAACCGGGGAAATTACCTAATACTTTTCAACTTTTACAAAACTATCCCAATCCATTTAACCCGGCAACAAAATTAAGATTTACATTGCCTAGTAAATCGCAAACAAAATTGATTGTATTCGATTCTCTTGGCAGAGAATTACAGACTTTAATAGATAAAGAAATTGAAGCCGGATATCATGAAATAATTTTTAATGCAAACTCCATCGCTGGCGGATTACCGAGCGGAGTATATTTCTACAGAATTCAAGCGGGAGATTTTATCGAAACTAAGAAGATGATACTGTTAAAATAAATGATATAATAGTTAGTAAACTATATACGGCAATTTTGTTATTTGTACAGCCAGTGTAACTATCTTAGAAACTTTGCTTGCGATTAATGATAGAACGTATTAATATTAAATGTAATTGTGATACTATTAAAGCAAACTTTAAAAAGAATTCCAACTCAAGTTATAAAGATACGCTTATGCTTATGCTGGGTCATAACCTTAAATTTTATAAACTGCTTTTTTTATAATAATGATAAATATTACCGACTTGCTCTTAGAAAATTTTAGCATTTCCCCAAAAATATATTAGTTGGAAAAAAATATATTTCACTTTAATGATTTATGAGATGAATCATCTGATGTGTCATACGCTCGCGGACAATGACGCTGAAGAGTTTCGCTTAATTATTCACTATTCAGGTTTTATTACGGCAATTTCAATAACAATAGATGAAATAAAAAAATCTATCCCTAAATTTTTTTAAACAATAATAATTATTGGCGGTTAAATGAAAAAAACATTGTTTTTTTTAGTGATAATTTGTTTCGCGTGCAATTACAAATACCTTGCACAGGAAAACGGTGGACCGTATGTAAAAGATACAAATACGGTATTACTCCTGCATTTTGATGGTAATCTTGATGAAATCGCATCTGGTTTTTTATCAAATAATTTCGGTGTAGAAAAATCCTTCATTGAAAGCCATAATAGTATATTAGGAAATGCAATACATTTCGATAATAGTAATCAAGAAAACAACTCATACATTACAATCCCAAATTCAAGCACTTTAAATCTTTCCAGCAGTTGGACAATTGAATTTTGGTTCTCTATTAAATCATGGGATAAAAGTTTTAACAACTGGCCTGTGCCGATTGTACTGCCTTCAACCGGCTGGGAAGCAAATTATTTCTTAGAAATTCCTTCAACAACGGGTCAATTAAAATATGGTTTCTCAAGTAACAATGGACAGGTTACAGTCTTCTCTTCCAATAATTCTATCTCTACAAACACTTGGTACCATGTAGCTTTGATTAATGACTATGAAGACAAAAAAATCAAATTAGTATTGCATAACAGTGATTTTATAAAAATTGAAGAACAATCAATTACTTATCCTAGTGGAACAATTATAAGCACAGGAACACAGGATGTTAAAATTGGTGCTGGAATTGCCGGAGATAATTTTTTCGACGGTTATATGGACGAATTAAGGATTAGTAATTGTGTTAGAGATTTTTCATCAATCAAGCCTGTATTGCCGCCTTTGCAGAATTTTACAAGCAATATAGAATTTTACTCGAATGATGATTATGCTTCTTATTGGCCGCCAATTTCACAAGCTATTCAGAATGAATTTAATGAATTGTGTTCTCTTTGGCATCGCCCCGGAAGCATTCCTCTCTTACCTGAATCAAAAAAAATTAAAATATATTTATTAACACACACTGATTTTATTAAATATGTTAACACAATTATTCCAAGTTGGAAATGCGGATGGTTCGAAAACGATACTTATACTATTGTAGTAACTTTGCCGCAAACAGATGAGCAAAAAAAAATCTACAGTACTTTTGAAGAATTGGTTGCTTCCACATTAGCGCAACTATTGTTAAGTATTCATTGCATCAACGAAAATGGCAATCAACCTCCTCAATATTTTTGCGAAGGATTTGGCTTATACCGTTCCGGCTATAGGGTTAATTCTGATTTCGTTTCAGACTTTTTAAATAACCAAACAGATAAACCCGACATTAGTTTTATTTCCGATCTTTCGGAAACATCTTTTTCATCAAAGAAAGATTTACTTGTTTCTTATATCGAAGCGCAAGTTCTGGGTGTTTCGTATGAAAATTTAATGCCGGACGGCAATGTAAATCTGTGGCATGATCACTTAAAACATTTTTATAAAACTGTCCCCGAAAATAGAATTGCTTTAAGATATCAATCGGAGAATTTTGATATTTATTCTATTCCACGCGATTTAAAATATTTGGAACCGATTGCAGATAAATTAGAGACAGTTTTAAATAGATATAAAATGTGTTATGACTTAACTATTCCACACATGTTTAATGTTGTTATTTATCCTGATGAACAAACAGGAATGGAATTTACCGATAGAGAAGGAATATTTTATAACGGCGGAACTGCAACAGGCGGTGATAATTTTAATATGTTATCACCGGAATTTTTGGATAATGGAATTGATGAAGCTATTAATGGTTTATTGGGCCACGAATTTTTTCATGTTATTCACTTTAAGATGAAACCCAAAGAGGGGATTCCTAACGGTATTTTTCATTCCGAGGGATTGGCAGATTATATGGCTGCCGATGAGTATGATCCAAAAAGCTATATGGGGTTTTATCAAGTGAAAGAATTATTGACTGCATTTAATTCGAAATTTGGCCGTGACCCGATGCTGCAGGAAATAATGGAAAATCAATACAAGAATGATCCGCAAATTGGTTCGTTTGATCCTTATATGTTCGGTAGTCTTTTTTATGACTATTTATTTTCTGAGGTAACAGACTATATAAAAGTTAAGGATTTCTTTTACAATAGCTGCGACTGGAGTGTATTTGATATTTCATATTCTGATATCGACTCTGGCTATATAAATTATTTGAAAAGAATAGGCGGCATTACAATTTCCGCCGGTGGGCAAGATATTTTAATTCCGACAATGTTTAATCTGGATCAAAACTTTCCAAACCCGTTTAACCCTTCAACCAAAATAAAGTTTGCATTGACGAAAAATTCGCACACAAAATTGATTGTTTACGATCTTCTTGGCAGAGAAATACAAACTTTAATAGATAAAGAAATTGAAGCCGGATATCATGAAATAAACTTCAATGCAAACTCAATTGCTGGCGGATTATCGAGCGGAGTATATTTCTATAGAATTCAAGCGGGAGATTTTATTCAAACGAAAAAACTTGTTTTGATTAAATAATAATGTTGTTATATAAAAGGTTACTGATTATATGCTTTTTTGATTTCGGTAAGGAAGATAAATCCTCTCACATATATATTAGGAGATAAAATCATGTATAAGAAGTATTCTTCATTATTAGTTATTGTTCTTTCTTTTTTTATCATGAATTGTAGTGAAGATGTTGTTGAATCAGAAGATGTTGTGGATCCTATAATTTCAGATGGACTTGTTGCTTTCTATCCCTTTAGCGGGAACGCAAATGATCTAAGCGGTAATGGGAATGATGGTATAATTAATTGGACGACACTTACTACCGATAGGTTTGGAAAAACTAACAGTGCATTTAGATTTATAGGCCAATCATTTATACAGATTCCTGAATTGTTGCCGGATAGCTGCCAAGGACTTACAATTTCTGCCTGGGTTAGCAAAGAAGATTTGGATAATAAGAATCATATGATTTTTTATAAAGGAATTAAACAAGGTGAAGCCGCATTGCTAACGACCGAAGGAATGTTGGGATTTAGGGTGAATCTTAAAAAACCGGGAAGCGAAACATATTCTCAAAATTGGTATTCGGCAAATATTGCGGATACACTAAAAGCGAACACTTACTATTTAATTGTTGGAAGGTATAGAAAGGGACAATCAATTGACCTTTCAATTAACGGTGTGCAAGTATCCAATGAGTATATTCCTGATTTGAAACTGGTTGCCGATAATCTAAGAACATTTTCGGCAATTGGAAATCATTCAAGTAACACTCACGTTAACTCTTTTGGCTGGAAAGGAACTATTGATGATATAAGAGTTTATTCAAGGAGTTTAACGGATCAAGAGATAATTAAATTGTACAATGAAGGCGGATGGGCAAAAAATAAATAAAATAATTGCCAAAGAAGAATCGATGATAATGCAAAGTATAAAGTTAAAATTGATACCTGGAAAACCGATTGCCGATACGAAGTGAATAAAAAATCAAAGCTAAATCTTAAATTGCTGTAGTTTATTTAATCGATTACTC
>CAZRMG010000043.1:9722-11841 GCA_964601095.1 uncultured Melioribacteraceae bacterium
AGAAGGATTTTTTAAAAACTAAAAGATTATAATGATTGAGCAGGAGATTAATAAGAGGTCTAAATGCAAATCGTTATAAAGATATTGTTCTTATCTGTTTTTTTGATTGTATCCGGTTGTAAAGAAACGTCGATCAATCCCGAGGAGTCTCTATCATTCACAAAGCTTGAATATAAAGTTATCAGCGGCTTTGATAGTATTAACGAAGAGGCAGTTATTTACGCGGACGGTGAGGCGGAATTCATCCATTATTTTAGGGGCAGAAAATATATCATCAACATCAATCTTACTAAGGGACTGCTTTACGGTATAAATGCTGTAATCAATGAAAATAAGATTTATGAGTTAAATGATGAGTATAAGCCCGATTACCCGGTGATGGACGGATTTTATAGCGAATTAAAATACACTTCAAAAGATGGAACTAAAAAAATAATATTTGAATCAGGCATAACTCTTCCGAAAGAACTAACGAATATAGCAGACATGCTTTACGAATTAAGCGAATACATAAAATTAAATTGCGACTTTGCAACATTAACGAGTCTATGGGACAGGGAAGAGATTATTAAAACATGGTTATTCCCGGATATTAAACTTGAGAATAAAGCTTTCTTTTACGACACAATTGAAAATTCCAATAAGATTCTGGAGTATTTTGAAAGTATTAAAAGAAATTACGGTTACAGCATTTTGTATTTGCAGGGCGATTCGCTTTACAGCATTTATGACGGAGGAACAAACTACGGTTATTTCAATGTTCACGAAGTATTTTCCGCAAGATTGTGGAGAGACTTTTCTGAGGTCGATATCCAGGTAATACAAAATAAAGGTTTGGTTAAAACAAGGGATGAATGGATGGCAATGAATATTTCATTTGATAATAACTATGCCTTTGTTATTGATAGAATCGAAGATAACGGCAAAGCACTAAAGTTAAAATTAATACCCGGAAAACCAATTGCCGATACGAAGTGAATAAATATTAAAGTAAAAATCTTAAATTTGGGCAGTCAATTTAGTTGCTGACATTTCAATTAATTTGAAGAATTTTTATTAACTATTTTCGATTGGTTAAAAATTTGAGAGGTTTAAATGCGAATCAGTATAAAAATAATGCTCTTATCTATTTTAGTAACATCGCAAACAATTTTTCCGCAGTTAAACCGAATTACATATAATAATCAAAATCTGTTTTTAAGCGGAACAAATTTAGCGTGGTTGAGTTTTGCCAATGATATCGGTGCCGGTAAAATGGATTATAAAACTTTTGCCGATGTTCTGCTTCAGATTCATGATAACGGCGGTAATTCCTTGCGCTGGTGGATTCATACAGATGGAACCGCGAGTCCCGAGTTTGATAATCTTGGAAAAGTAACCGGACCCGGCGCGACGACAATTCAAGAATTAAAAAAAGCTTTGGATTTAGCATGGGAAAGAGAGGTCGGCGTTGTTTTGTGTTTATGGTCGTTTGATATGATGAAGAATAATAAACCGGCTGATGTTCTATTTAGAAATGATCTTTTATTAACCGATTCTTCTTACACAAGAGAATATATTAATCAAGCTTTAATTCCTATGGTAGATTCTTTAAAAGGACACCCCGCAATTATTGCTTGGGAAATTTTTAACGAACCCGAAGGAATGACAAATCTTTTAACATGGAGCGATGTTGGTAAAGTTAATATTACAGCTATTCAAAGATTTGTTAATTTATGTGCTGGTGCTATACACCGTGCCGATCCCGATGCCTATGTTACAAACGGTTCGGTTAGTGTAAGTTTTATTACCGATGTTGTTGCACCGCCATTGGGCAAAGCCGCGGACATACTTTCGCAATACTCTACTCAGCAAAAAATGGAAATGGAAGAAGCTTTCTTTAATAAATATGGTTTCAAACAAACAGCCGATGAGTTAATTACGCAATTTCAAATCAATGCTACAAGTTATAATTATTATTCGGATGAAAGATTAGTTGCAGCCGGAGGCGACGCCGACGGTAAATTGGATTTTTATACTTTTCATTATTACGATTGGCAGGGAAACGGAATTTCACCCTTTAGCAAAAATGCTTCAACATGGAATCTTGACAAGCCAATTGTTGTTGGTGAATTTCATC
>CAZRMG010000044.1:0-9097 GCA_964601095.1 uncultured Melioribacteraceae bacterium
ATACTTGAAGATAACTTCATGATTAAAAAAATTGAATTTCCTTTCATTAAAAATAAGCAAACAAATCCATTCAAGGTTGTCTAAGACAAGATCAAGCTTAGAAGTCACTTTTTATCGTTAGGAATTCCAAATTCTTCGTATATAAAGAACCTCAACTTCGCAGATTTCACATGTACTTATTGAATTTATGAGTTTTAGCAATAAAATCCAAGCAAAAAATCAATTATGACATTATCACAACTTTATCAAAAATCAAAATTTGAGACATTTTTAACAAAATTTTCAATAACTCTATCCGGGCTTATACTTTGTTCAAGATATTCGATTAGCACCGGTTCGATTTTACTAAAAAGATTAATTGTTCTCGCGTCAAATTCTTTTTGGTCGGAAATGCCCAAACCATTACGTAAATAGATTAAATTCTTATATGCTTTTTGTTTGTCGCCGAAATTTATTCCGGTTGATAAATCGTCCGCTGTTTGACCTGTAAACAAAATATCATTGTAAATATTTCGTACCGACGTACGATACTGTTCGAGTTGTATTTTAAAAGCATCGGGATTTTGAAAACCAAGGTAACTTGAAAGTTTATTCAGCAGCTCGCCGTCTGAAGGTATTAGATGCGTTTGAGTGTCATTCATTAATTGTAAATAATGTTCTATTCTCCTATAAAAAATATACGATTCTTCATAAATCTTTTTCTCATCTTCTTTCAAAAGATTTTTAGCGGTAAGTTTTTGAATCGCCTCAAGCGTATTACCGGTTTGTAAATCTTTATTCTTACCGCCGTTTAGTAATTGTAATGCTTGTACTGAAAATTCAATATCCCTAATCCCTCCGGTAAAAAGTTTAATGTCGTCTTTATCTTTATTTTGCCTCTCAATGTTTGATTTCATTTTTTTTACTTGATCTTTCAACGAAGAAGAAAAAGAAGCCGGGTAAACGTACGGCTGAAGGAAATCGGTGAACTGTTTGTATAACTTGCTGCTTCCGCAAACGAAATCTAGCTTGATCAACATTTGTCTTTCCCAATCCTCACCGCGGATTTCATAATATCTAGTATAATCCGCAAGAGTTTTGCACAATGGTGAAAATTTACCGTCGGGCCTCAGTCGGAAATCAACTCTGTAAATGTAACCCCTGTCTGTAAGTTGAGTAGAGGATTTTATGAACAACAAGGCGGTTTCGGAAAGTATCTCGTGGTATTCCTTTCTAATTTCTTTTATATAATAATTTTTATCAAAGAATAAAATAAGATCTACATCGGAACTGTAATTGAGTTCATTACCACCGAGTTTGCCGAGTGAGCATAAACAGAAATTAGAATTGGGATATTTAATTTTATATTTGAGTAAAATTTCATCGAAAGAAAGATCGAATAATTTAGCATTGATTGCTTTTGCGAGAACCGATAATTGTTCGGTTGTTGATTTTAAATTTGTCATACCGAGAATATCGGTTAATCCGATTTTGAGTATGTACCTTTTTTTAATTTGTCTTAGGTAATTAAGTTTTGCTTGGAATGATCTGAATTGTTCCAGCCCCTTTCCAATTTCAAGCTGGATTATATCGCTATTTAATTTTTGTGTTAAATAATTTTGATCGAAAAGTTGGTAAAGATATTCAGGATTCCGAACAACAATATCGGTTAAATAATTACTGTTTGCCGAAATTGCAGTTAATATTTCTACGTGGTGAGGGTAACGCGACATATCCGAAATAAAAAGGGTTTTATCGTAAACCGCCGAAAAAATTCTAAGCAGGTTGGCTTCGGAAGAATCATTAAAAAAATACTTGTCGGATTCTTTTTGAAGAGCGTTTATTAATTTATCAAATTCACCCGGCGGAATGGAACCGCTTGTAATTTCGACAAGCTTATTTATGAAGTTTTGCGAAAATGTAAAACTGTTTTTCGGCACTCAATCGGTCTCATTTAATTGTGTCAAAAATAATAATTAATTATAAACATAAAGCATCTTAGTAAATTTTCTTTTACTGCTTTTTTAGGGGCGATAGTCCAATAGGAAGTGCACTTACATTGTATTTCAGACCTCATTTATTTAACTTTCACACCCGAAAAACTGGAGAATAAATGTTAAATGGTTTGCTGAAAAAATTTTTTGGCGATAAAAATGAAAAAGCTACACGTGAATATTGGCCAATTGTTGAGGAAATTAATTCAATTTATGAAAGTTTTAGAAATTTGTCGGATGATGAACTCAGAAATAAATCCGAAGGACTGAAACAAAAAATACAAGATGAAACTGCCGAAATCAGAAATAAAATAGAAGAATATAAAACTAAACTTCATGAAGTCCAGTCATCCGAAGAAAAACACGAACTTTATGATGAAATAGAAAAATTAGACAAAGACCTTGATATTAAATATGAAGAAGTTTTGGATGATATTCTGCCCGAAGCTTTCGCGATTGTTAAAGATACATGCCGACGTCTTGTTGGTAGAACTTGGGATGTTGCCGGAAATAAAATTGCATGGGATATGATTCCTTACGATGTTCAGTTAATCGGCGGGATGATTTTACACAACGGAAAAATTGCAGAAATGGCTACCGGCGAGGGAAAAACTCTCGTTGCTTCTCTCCCGATTTTTTTAAATGCTTTAACCGGCAGAGGTGTTCATCTCGTTACGGTAAACGATTACCTGGCAAAACGCGATAGCGAATGGATGGGTGAGATTTACAAATTCCACGGGTTAACTGTTGGCTGTATAATTAATACGATGGATAACGAACAACGACTTAAAATGTATGGCAACGATATTACTTATGGAACCAACAATGAATTTGGTTTTGATTATTTACGCGATAACATGGCGGTTGACAAAACACATTGTGTTCAGCGTGGTCACAATTACGCAATTGTTGATGAAGTGGATTCGGTGTTGATAGATGAAGCAAGAACTCCTCTTATTATTTCCGGGCCGGTTGATAAGGCGGAACACAAATATGATGAGATGAAACCCCGCGTCGAAAGACTTTTTAGAAAACAATCAGCTCTTGTTGCCTCACTCGTAAAAGAAGCAGAACAGTTGATTAAGAATAACGATCCAAAAGATAGAGAACATGCAGGTGTTTTATTACTTCGTGCGCACCGAGGATTCCCTAAAAATAAATCATTAATGAAGTTGTTTTCGGAACCCGAGTATAAAAAATTGATGCAGCAAACCGAGATGGAATTTCTTCGAGAAAACGCCAAGCGAATGCCGGAAATAGATGAAGAACTTTATTACGCAATTGACGAGAGATTAAACCAGATCGATCTTACCGAAAAGGGAAGAGAAGAACTTGCAATGGGTTCCAGCGAGGGGAAACAATTTTTTGTTATACCCGATCTCGGTACAGAAATAAGTAAAATTGAAAACAATGCTTCTCTTTCCGAAGAAGATAGAATAAAAAATAAAGATACGCTTTATCATCTATACTCTGAAAGGTCTGATACAATTCATACTATCAACCAGCTTCTTAAAGCGTACACTCTTTTCGAAAAAGATGATGAATATGTAATTACCGAAGAAGGTAAAATTGCAATTGTTGATGAGTTTACGGGAAGAGTTTTACCGGGCAGAAGATATTCCGACGGACTTCATCAAGCTATTGAAGCGAAGGAAAATGTTAAAGTTGAACGCGACACACAAACCCTTGCGACGATTACATTGCAAAATTATTTCCGGCTTTATAAAAAACTTGCAGGTATGACGGGTACTGCCGAAACAGAGGAAGGCGAGTTCTACGAGATTTATAAATTGGAAGTTGTTGTTATTCCGACAAATAAACCTGTAACAAGAGACGATGAAGACGATGCAATTTTTAGAACCAAACGGGAAAAATTAAACGCGGTAATTGAAAAAATAAAATCTTTGAAGGAAGAGAAACGACCGGTTTTAGTTGGTACAACAAGCGTTGAAGTCTCCGAAACATTAAGCAGAATGTTAAAACGTCAGGGCGTTGCGCATAATGTTTTGAACGCCAAACAACATCAACGTGAAGCTGAAATAGTTGCCTTTGCAGGACAGCCGGGAGCCGTTACTATTGCAACTAATATGGCGGGTCGCGGAACGGATATTAAACTTGGCGCAGGTGTTAAGGATTCCGGTGGTTTGTATATTCTTGGAACTGAACGTCACGAATCGCGGCGAATTGATAGACAGCTACGCGGTCGTTCCGGTCGTCAGGGCGATCCGGGTACTTCCAAATTCTATATTTCGCTCGAAGACGATCTTATGCGTCTCTTTGGCGGCGACAGAATCACAAATGTAATGGGTCGTTTAGGAATGGAAGACGGCGAAGCAATTCAGCATCCGCTTATTAGCAAATCCGTTGAACGCGCTCAAAAGAAAGTTGAAGAGAATAACTTTGCCATTCGTAAAAGACTTCTTGAATATGATGATGTAATGAATCAACAGCGCGAAGTTATTTATGCAAGAAGAAAACAAGCCCTTGAAGGCGAAAGATTAAAAGGCGAAGTTTTTGAATACCTTGAAGAATATATACAGAACCTTGTTGATAAAAATTACGAAGAGGGTAATTGGGAAATTATCCACGATGAATTACTTCAGCATCTTATAGTTGATATGAAAGTTGAACCTGAAATAATTGATAAACTTGGTAAAGACGGATATACCGAAAAAATAATTGAAGCGGCAAAAGATTTCTATAAAAGAAAAGAAGAAATGATCGGTTCCGAACTAATGGCTCGTTTGGAAAGATACGCCGTGCTTTCGGTTATTGATGACAAATGGAAAGAACATTTGCGTGAAATGGACGATTTGAAAGAGGGAATTGGACTGCGCGCATACGGTCAAAAAGACCCGCTTTTGGAATACAAAGCCGAAGCGTACAGATTATTTGTTCAATTATTGGACACTATTCGAAACGAAGTTGTATCATTTTGTTTTAAGTTTTGGCCGCAAGCTCCGGCTGAAGTTCAGGGCAGAAGAGCAACTCCAGTGCAACGAATGAATGCCATTAAAGATGAAACCGATAACTTGGGATTAAAAGCACAAGCACCCGAAGCAGCGGAAAGAGGAAAGCATCAACCTATTCGAGTAGAGGAAAAAATCGGTAGGAACGATCCTTGCCCTTGCGGAAGCGGAAAGAAATACAAAAATTGCTGTGGCAAAAATTCCTAAATTGGATTAGTATGAAAAAGATTGAAGCTATTATAAGACCGTTCAAACTTGATGATGTAAAAGAAGCGCTTCTTGAAGAAGGAATACACGGGCTAACGATTATTGAAGTGCGCGGCTACGGAAGACAAAAAGGGCATAAAGAAACTTTCCGCGGAAGCGAATATCAAATTGAATTTGTTCCTAAGATAAAAATAGAAATAGTTGTTGACGATTCTTTAACAGAAAAAGCGGTTGATGCAATTTTAAGAACTGCTAAAACCGGGCAAGTGGGCGACGGTAAAATTTTTATTTCCGAAATTACCGACGCCATTAGAATTCGTACCGACGAATCCGGACCAGACGCACTATAATCTTTAAATAAATAAAGGTGGACGCATAATAGTTTTTACGGTTTATTATTAATTTATTTCAGAAGGTTATGAAAACTAAAAGAACACAAAAACTATTTGCGACGGCAATTCTGTTTTTTATTTCAATCCTTTTAACAAGCTGCGGCGTTTGGACTGATTTTACAACCTATTTCAATACTTATTATAACGCCCGCACTTTATTTGATGAAACTGAAAAAGCTGTTCTATTACAGAAAAAAGATCCCTTTATCTTTCGAGATGACCAGCCGAGCCAATTACCCGGCACAAATATTCAACAAAATGTAAGACAAACAACTCCAACGAATATTACACAAACTGCGGGTACTCAAAGAACTCAAGCCGGTACGCCTGCCCAAATAAACCAGGACTTAACAAAAGTTATCGAAAAATGTTCGAAGATTTTACAGTTTGAACAGGAATCTTCTTTTTTTGACGACGCACTATTCATGACAGGTAAAGCGTTTTATTATCAAGGCGAATATGCACGCGCGCAAAGAAAATTTCTTGAACTCGAAGCGCTTCCAGAAAGTGATTACGCAGTTGAAAATAAATTATGGCTTGCGAAAACTTATCTGCAGCTTAGAAGTTTTGATGAAGGATTGGCCCTTATTGAAAAAGTTAAAGAAGATGCATTGGCAAATGAAGAAGAAGAACTTTTCCAATCTGCGTCTATTTTTAAAATCGGTTTTTTAGTTTACCGGGAAGAATACACAAATGCAATTAATGAAAGCCAAAGTCTGTTGAAAAACATCGACGACGATGAAATGGCTGCTTAGGTTAATTATCAAATGGGTAAAATTTATATGAAACAAGGCGACGAGGAAAGTGCTCTTAATGCTTTTTCTTCCGTTCTTGATTTCTCGCCAACATTTGAGATTGAATTTGAAAGCCGTTTGCAGCATGCACTTTTATTAAAGGAACTTGACAGACTTGATGAAAGCGAAGAAGAATTTAATTTGCTTCTTGAAAGCGGAAAATTTAAAAATGAAACCGGACGTATCCTTGTTGAACTTGGAACTATTTATTATCAAAAAGGTGATAACGATAAAGCAATAAACACATTTATTGAAGTAGATTCTACTTATAAAAACACACAAGCATCCGGCACTGCAAGTTTTATGCTCGGTACTATTTATGAAAAACAATTCGGTATTTACGACAGTGCTTATAAATATTATAATAAAACAGTTGTCTCATTAGCTCCTTATGATATGAAGGTGGATGCAGGAACTTATGCAAGAAATATCGATAAATACTTTACACTCAAAAAAACTATTGTTGGGTATGAAAAAAGTTATCTCTATTTAAAAGAACCGACAAGATTTATGCAAGATTCGATAGATTATGATTTGGCTTACAAAGAATATATGGATGATGTTAATTACAAAGTTGATTCTATGGCCGCAAATGCACAAGCTACTCAGGTTGTAACCGACAATCAAAAAAAAGTTTATGAACAACAAGTGCAAAGTTTGATGCAGCAGGCAGCTATAAAAAATTCTTATTACCGCCCTGAAGATTACAAGCCGACTTTAAAAGAATTAATTATTCAAGGCAAAGTTGTAAAACCGCAAAGACCTGTTATCACGGAAGATTCTATTAAAGTCCTGTTGAGCAAGGAATACTATAATTTGGGTAGTTTGTTTTTTTCTGAACTCGAAGTGCCGGATTCCGCTTATATCTATTTCAATAATATTCTCGAAAATTTTTACGGTAAACCCGCTACTGTTCCAACATTATTTGCGCTTGGAACCTATTATGAAACATTAAATCAAAAAGAAAAAGCCGATAGTTTATTCCTGATTATTTATGAAGATTTTAAAAAAGACCCATTATTTGAAGAAGCAGGAATAAAACTTGGCAAAATTAAGAAGGAAGAAAAGAAAGTTCTTATTGCCGGAACAGACCCTGCTCATGACGCGTACGTGGAAGCCGAAAGCAATTACTTCAACGGGAATTACCGCGAAGCAATCAACGGTTTAACAAATGTTTATTTGAATTATCCCAAGTCTCAATTCATGCAGAAAGCATTATATTTTATCGGGATGATTTATGAAGAGCAATTCAAAGATTACGATTCTGCTGCAGTTTATTATGCAATTCTTTCTTCTAAAGAATATTCCAATACTCCTTATGGAAAAGCAGTTGCTGCTAAATATTCGGAATACAAAAAAATAAAAGATGCCGAAGAAGCAGAAAGACAAAAGGAATTAGAAGCCAAATTAAAACTTGAACAAGCCAATGCTGTTTCTGATTCTGGTAATGTTGCGCCTGACTCTTCTTTAATAGAAAAGCAATTACAGAAAGAAGTCGAAGTTGATGCAGTTTTAGGAAAAAGAAAATCTCTACAAGAAAAAGATACTTCGGGTTCAACTACGGTTGGTCAACAATTATTAAATGAAAAAGTTGACAAAGTAATTCTCGACAAAATTGATAATAAAAAAGATTCGATCGATACAAAAGAAGACAGCAGGAAAGAAGCGTTTCGCCGGAAAGCCGAAACAAACAAACCGGACTCTACCAAAAAAAATCCATTGCTCGAATAATTTTTTACGGTAACATTTTATGAACCGGAAAAAAGTTTTGGATATGATTGAACTCGGCGAAAGTTTAACAGTTGAGTTCAAACAACGATTTTCATCCTACGAAAAATTTGCTAAGGAAATGATTGCTTTTGCCAATACCCGAGGCGGCTGCATTTTGCTCGGTGTTGATGATGATAAATCTATCTACGGAATCGAAAGTGAAAAAAGCGATTTAGAATTAATTAAAACTACTGCCGAAAAATACTGTGAGCCGCCCGTCGAATATAGAATTGAGTTCTTCGAATTCAAGAAACACGAAATCCTCGTAATTGAAATTCCCGAATCATCAAAAAAGCCGCATCGAATTCAAGATTACAAAAGCGAACTAGATCTTAATTCTGCCAATGTTTATGTGCGTGTTAATGATAAAAGTGTTTTAGCCGGTAAAGAAATGATTAAACTTATGCAGACAAAAACTTCCGGCAAATCATTAACAAATTATGAGGTTGGGAAAAATGAAAAGATTGTTTTTGAGTATCTTGATAAAAATGAAATAATCAATGTTAAGGAATTAAGCAAACTTGCAAACATATCGGAACGAAGAGCATCAAGAACATTGATAAAACTTGTGCGCGCAAACCTTTTATTAATTCATGTTAAAGAGAACGGCGAAAATTATTTTTCGTATGCTGGTTAAAATCTAAGTACACGATATTATTTTGCTTTACAAATTATTATCAAAAATTCTGCGCAGATCAAAAATGGAGATACCGTAAGCTACTGCAACATTTAAAGATTGTTTTATTCCGTATTGGGGTATCTCAACTGAAAAATCGCAAAGATCAATTAACTCCTGCGAAACACCTGTAATTTCATTTCCAACAATTAAACAAAGCGGGAAATCAAGTTTAGAGATTTCATAATAAGGTTTGCTTTTGTTTGTTAATTCCAGCGCGCAAATTTTAAAACCCTTTTCTTTTAATGAACTGACTACATCTTTAGCATCTTTAACATATTCCCAACAAACGCTATTCTGAGAACCGAGAGCAGTT
>CAZRMG010000044.1:9107-11807 GCA_964601095.1 uncultured Melioribacteraceae bacterium
CTTTTTTCTCCGGTGTCGGCGTATAACCGCATAAGTATAATTTTTCGATCATCGCGCCGTCCGAAGTTCTGAAAATTGACCCGACGTTGTAGCTGCTTCGTATGCTGTTCAATAAAACATAAACAGGCAATTTTTTAACAGTGTCGATTGTTTCAAGTGTACTTCTGTTTTGAGAAATTTCATCGTGAGTTAATTTTTTCATTAAGTTGCCCGGTAGGATATTTTTAATCCGATAATTCCTATTACAATTAGAAATATGAAAAATATTCTTATTAATTCTTTCGGTTCATTAAAGAAAAGCATGCCGTAAATTGCCGTACCAACTGCGCCAATTCCCGTCCAGACTGCGTATGCCGTTCCAATTGGAAGATTTTTTACACCCATCGATAAAAATATATAACTCAATATCATAGTTACGACAGTAAAAATACTTGCCTTGGTTTCGGTAAAACCGTTGCTGTATTTTAGTCCTACAGCCCATGATATTTCGAATAGTGATGCAATAAAAATGTACAGCCAAGCCATTTCTTCTCACATAAAATTTATTAATTGGTTGGAAAAATAATGAAAAGAAGTTGATTTTTTTTTATAGAATGTAAATTTTGCTGTTTAAATTATGTACACTCAATGCCGGGTTAAATCATATTTCGTATAAAATATTCTCTGTAATAAATCATTAAAAAAATTCTATCTCTTCACAATTTCATTGTAAAGAACTTTGCCTTCGCCGTCAGTGCATTTAACTTTGTATTGATCAAGCGGCAGCGATTCAAATTCACCGTGGATAATATAATTGCATATACATCTGCACAGGTTCTCGGCTGTATCTTTAATGGCAATTGTAATCGAATCGTTTAAGATTTTGGATGTAGTTACAAACCTATTTTCATCAGGGCAGCAATTACCTGAAACGCAAAACTCTATTTCCAATTTTTCTTTGAAGGAATAATGGAAACAAGAATCAATTTGTGCATTAAATGATTTTGAAAGCGAATTACCTTTGCAACCGGGTATTTGATAAAGCACGGTTTGAATTTCCGGCGAAGTTTCTTCTCCGCACGAATTAAAGATTAATATACCGGAGATAATAAACACAAACGTTCGAATATAATTCTTCATTTCACAATTCCTTTTGAAATTTATTAAACAAGATTATATCCGAAAAAAGTAACACGAAACTTAAAAACACCTATGTAAAACTAAATCATTTCGCTTACAATTAATACCCGATCATAATCAATTTTTCTACAGTTTTTTCCGCCACATTATAAATTGAATTCGGTTGAGCGTTTAGTCCCCACCTAATCAAATCGGCTTCTCTCTCGTGGATAATTAAAGACTTTTTACGGGCATCGAAAACTTTTAACGCAACAGGTTTCATATCAATTGTGTTTGAATAAGGAGTATCGTCAATTTTATTTTGATGAACAGATTCAACTTTACCTGTAATTATTAAATCAACATCAATCTTATCGGCAATCAATCGAACTTGTTCATTTGTTGTATTTGCAAGATTATAATCCAAACTCAGAATATCCGCCCATACAGAGTCGTCTTTAATCACATTATATCCCTTTGATAAAAATGCATTCATCACCGATTCACGAAATGTATCAATTACATAAGGATAGCGTTCATTTTCCAAGAAAGGAAGTACAATTACAGAGTATTCTTTCTTTTGTGATTTTTGAGCAAATGTAGTAATAAATGCAGTTAACAGAAGGAACGCTAATAAAACATTGATCTTTTTCACTATACCCCCGTAAAATGTTGATAAATAATAAGACTTGATGAAAATTACCGCAATGTAAAAATATCGTGCTACATTGCTTTTACAGCAAGCTGTCCGCATGCAGCGGCGATGTCGTCGCCTTGTGTTTCGCGAACCATAACTGTTATGTTGTTGCTACGGAGTTTATCAACAAACCTCATTATTTCGTCATACGGTGTGGGGTCAAGTTCAGCAGATATCCCGCCGGGATTCATATGTTTTATGCTGTTGAATGGAATTACATTTATTTTTGATGGAAGATTCGAACACAATTTTGTCAATGCTTTTACATCTTCATTTCTGTCGTTTAATCCTTTCAGCATAGTGTATTCAAATGTAATTCGTGTTTTTGTTTTTTGTGTGTAATATTTAATTGAGTCAATATTTTCTTTTAGAGAATACTTTTTATTAATAGGCATTATTTTCGTACGGATATCTTCAAAAGCTGAATGAAGAGAAAATGCAAGTTTTACCCTGAAAGGACTTTCGGCAAGTTCCTTAATTTTATGTGCTATCCCGGCAGTTGAAACGGTTATCCGGTTTCTGCTTAATCCTTTTGTTAATTCGTGTGTAAAAATTTCGATCGACTTTAGAGTATTTTCATAATTTAAAAGCGGTTCGCCCATTCCCATATAAACTATGTTTGTAATATTTTCTTTCCCGTTTTCCATTGCCGCCAAAAGATATTGATCAACAATTTCCCCCGATGTTAAATTTCTTTTATAACCCATCAATCCGGTTGCACAGAATTTGCAATCAAGCGGGCAGCCGACTTGTGTGGAAATGCACAAAGTGTTTCTATCTTTTTCGGGAATTAAGACCGATTCTATTTTTCTGTTATCGTGAGTTGCAAATAAATATTTTTTTGTCCCGGTCGCTGGAGAATTTTGTGTGTCTGTTAATGACAAAGTTTTTAATTCACAGCTTTC